>DRLX01000306.1 GCA_011322715.1 Desulfobulbaceae bacterium | reverse complement strand
CTGCCCATTCCCTAAAGTTGAGCTTGTACAGGCCGCGTTTGTCCGGGCGGTGAACTTTTCCCGTGGTATCAACACCAAAGTCTTTGAAGACGTACCAGCCGCTTTTCACGTCAAGACCGGTATGGGTCATTCGGAGGACCTCCGGGGCCTGCTTTGCGCTGGTGATCCTGGTAGCCAGGGCGACGGCAGAGCTGGCCGCGCCTTCATAGGACACCTTGGCCCTGGTCAGGAAAAATTCCTTCATGCCGGGCAAAGTGGCAAAATTCCTGCCGCTGGCAATGACCTTTACAGGGCGGCCGCCCTTGGGGGTGATCTGCAGTTGGTAAAAATATTGCTGATCTTCGTTGCTTGTGTCTTTTAGGTATGAGATTACTTTCAAAGTGAATCTCCCGCACCGCTCCACCACAAGGTTGTTGTCGTCGCCTCTTTTCTTGATCCAGGCAAAAAAAGTGCAGCCGTCATGCTCGAACAGGCCCGGCGGTCTGCTATGGAAATCTGCGAAGATTTCGGCGTATTCCCTGGCCGATTCGGCAAGGGCCAGCTCTGCATTGACGTGGTAACGGTCAAGGTTCTGTTGGAAGCGTTCCCTGACCTGTTCCAGGGGGCCGGAACACAACAGATCGTTCCAATCTCCGCCCGGATCGGGCATAATTGCTGCGGCCTCCGGGAAATGTTTTTTCCACTTCTTGGTTGCTTTTGACCCGGCCGGATCTGCGTCAAAGGCCAAAGTCAACTTTTTAAAGAAAGACAAGTCAAGTTTTGCCGGGTCCTGGCCGCTGGCGAGTACGGCTATTGCCTGGTGGCCTAGCTCGATAAGGGACAGGGCGTCAATGATTCCCTCGACAATATAGGTTGTCTTGTACGGGTCATATTCAAGCCCCGGGTGCTGCCAATAGTGGCCGGATGTCGAGCCGCTGTTGTGCGTTTTACCTTCCCCCTGGGGCGGGTTCAGCAGGCGGCCGTTTGCAACGGTCTTGCCGGTTTTTTTGTTTTTGGCAACGGGGAACATGACCGCGCCGCTGCCGGTCTTGCGGACGTTCTGTTGGTAGTAGTATTTCAACCCTTTGAGTGAAGTTTTCAGGCCCCGGCTTTCAAGAAACATGCGGGCCGGTCGCTTGGGGTCGCCCTTGATCGGCGCAAAGTCCTTTTCTATATTTTGCCGGATGTTGAACAGCTCAAGGGTCTTGGTCCTGGCGCCGCATTGATTGAGGCGGTTACAGTTGATCGACATGGGGCCGCTTGTGTAACACCATCCAGCCCCGATACTTCCGCAGGCCGGGCAGGTAAGGCCCTGGATAGTTGAGCCGCTTTCTCGGGTTTTGTTGGTCCAGAGTTCAGACTGTTTCAATCTGGACAGTATTTTTTCGTTCAGGTTCATCTATCCGCCTCCTGCCCGGTGATCCGTGGTGGCCACACGGTTATTTCTTTTTCTTTGCCATATTCCTGCAGCCAGTCCGCGCCGGGGTATTCGGCCTCAGCTTGCTCGTACAGCTTGTTTTTCAACTCTTCCATGGCCTCGTTGGCTGTCCTGGCAGCGTTGGCCAGTGGGTGCCGTTGATGTATGGCAGGGTCAAAAGTTCCGATAAGTAGGGTGCAGTGGTGGGCAAGTCGCAGGTGCAAAAGTGGTATTTCGAGCGCGGCTTGTATGACTATGTCTTGATCTGTCCCTTTGCTCATGGCGTCACCTCCTTCGGTCGTATTGCCGCCAGGGCAAAAGATAAATTCTGTATGGCCCGGACAGATTCAAGAGCGGCTTTCGTGCCCTGATGGTTTGCGCCGTAATGCTCCAGAATCTCTTTTCCGATGTTGGTGATCTCGTTGCCGATGAAATTCAGAAAAAGAGAAACGGCCTTGATTTCGCTATGGTCGAGGGCCGGTTTCCCCCGGCCTTTGTAATGGTCCCTCTTTTTTCGCTTTTTTTCATAACCGGCGGCGAGCCATGTCGGAACGCCTTGCAACAGCTTGGGGCAGGTGGAACCGGGCTGGACATTTAGGAAGTAGACAAGGCCCCGCCCCTGATACTCTTTGCAGGCTTCATTCTCCAATTCCCGGCGGAGAACCTTTACCGGTCCGGCTTCCAGGTTGTAAAGCGTGCACAGGGCAAGTGTACTCTGGTACAGGGCGCTATTTGTCGGGGTGCTGTTTCTAATGTTCACCGCGACTGCATCAAGCTGGTGCTGGATAACCTGCAGCCGGTAGCCGGTTTTCCTGTGCTGGTCGTGGGTGAACATTAGAAATCCTCCCGGTGTGAATTCGCAGGATCAAAAATTTTTATTTCAATACCGGCGGCATGTTCGTCCAACCATGGCAACGTGTAAAAAACTCGACTGCCGATTTTTTTATATTTTGGCCCCTTGCCTTGGCAGCGATAGACTTCCAGGGAAGATGGTGCAGTGGGGATGCCTTTTATCCGGGTAAGGTAGTTGGCCGCCGGGATGGTTGGAACGGCTTCGGCTGATTGGATAGAAAGTTGTTTAAGCAGTTCTTTGGGGTAACACTGATTTTTTGCTGAACTGGGCATGGTAATCTCCATTAACAGTTTTATAGGTAATGTTTGCGAGTAGCATTAGGCCTATGCTGTTGATGAAGATAAAACAGGAAGGAAGGAACGTCTAAGTTCAAGTGTACATATGAACTTCATCTGTACACTTGAATTTTTAGGTAAAGGTAACTGCTTATTTTTGTTAGTGTTGTTTTACTTTCCCAATAGCTCTTAAAATTGTAGGTCGAGAGGAACTGCCAACTGCTGTTTTTGGATTTTTTTCAATGTATTGCTTAATCTTCTTGTAACATTCATCATGTGTGGAATCTTCGTTCAGTTGCCCGTTCTTCATAAGTTTTTCATGAACTTGCAAGATCGCTTTTGAGTTTTTTTGGGTGTCCTCCTGCCGTGTTTTTTTTGATTTCTGGATCCGCGTTAGATTGCTCCTTCCTCCACGGGATAGCCCTGCCATCATTCCGAGAGAAAAAGATAATTCCATACTTTCGGCCTGGGCCTTCATAAGTAAGCTTATTGGTAGTGGGGTATTATCTACCTCGGTAAAAAGTTTGCCGTAAAAGGTAAGCAGGGCAATAAAATAATGTTCCATTATTAGGCTTGCATCCCGTGGGGATTCAAAGTCATCGTTCAGTATTTCCTTGATAGCTTTGATGAATACATCATCATCAAACATGGCTGAAGGAGGGCTTGTTTCCATGGTCCATTTATCAGTCTTATGGATATTGTTAAGAGTATCTCTTGTTTCATTCTCTGCTACTTGCGACATGGCTAAAATATTCATAAAAGTATCCATGAGTTTTTCGAATGAATGTACAAAGCTTTCCTTGGTCCTCTGGTTGAGTTCATCTTTAAGCAACTCTTTCAAATGGCTATTGTCGTCAGATTTTTTATTCACTGTTAAAATCTCCCTTCCGATGATCCATTACAAAGAATCAAGCGTCTGAAAATGCCTTAATTATTCTTTAGTGCTGAAACGGCCCATTCCACAACAGTTCCAGCCATGGCAACGGCCTCCTTGTATTCATCCTGTGTCACGGGCTCCCCTGTTCCCGGATAACGTGCCTCCCATGCAAAGGTTGTCAAGATCGTCGCCTCTTCAACGGCCGGTGGTATTTCAATGCCGGAGTGCTTCAAGTCCGTGGTCAGTTTGTCCAGATCGTGGGTATAGAGAAAAGGAATGTCGTGGTGGATTGAAATGGCTTTCAGCGCTTTTTCAGCTGCCTGCTGTGCGTGAAAGCACAGATCCTCCAGGAAGGCACCTTCCGGCAGGGTTGCGCTTGCAATGGCAAGGTCGCCCTGTGCCCGTGCCAACCAGTCAAAAGCAGATCCGGGCTGTTTTCTATGCGGCATGGTATAGTTCCCTCCCGTTTTTTATGGCCGGGTGGATAACCATTGAAGGGTTGTTCTTGTGGTCTTCTACATCGCTTTCCGTCACGACAACGATGTCCTTGGAAAAGCCCATGCCTGATAGTTTTCGGTAAATAGCTTTTGCAGTATTGCGCCGGTGCGTACCATCCGGCATGATAATAAGTAGATCAAGATCGCTGTCCTTGCCCATACGTTCTTCTGCTGCGGAGCCAAAGAGGATGATCCGTTTCGGGTTGGTTGCCGAGATGATCCGTTCCGTGATGGAGTCCAACAGGCTTTTGCTCGGTGCTTTCCGGTGTTGCATCTGTTTATTTCTCCAGGTTGATTATTTTAGGGGCCACCTGTGCGTGGCTGGTGTGGTTGGTCAGGATCTCGGCTGCCCTGGTGGCGGCCTTCTTCCTGGCCTCCGGCAGAAATGAGGCATAGCGGCGGGTAACGGAGCTATCCTTGTGGGTAAGTAGCTCACCTATCATGTCCAGGGTGTATTCGCCGGAACTGGCAAGGGTAACGGCTAAGTGGTGCCGAAGCCCATGAAATGGCCTGAATGATTTGGGAAGTCTTGCTTTTTCTTTGATCCGGTTAATTGCAGAGCAGTCTTTTCGTTTCTTGCCGTGGACCCCGGGAAAGAGGTAGCCGTTTTCCTCCCATGGCGGGCAAGGTGTACTGGTGTTTTTATATCGCTGTTCCCGGAGTTCTTGTGCTTTCCGTAGAAAGAATATCTGTTGCTGCAGGAGTTCTTTGACCGGCGGTGACATGGGTATGTTTACATTTCTGCCGCCTTTGGGATCGGCTATGGTGATTAGGTCATGGGTAAAGTCAAGATGAGCTGTCTTGAGGCTGAACAGCTCTCCGCGTCTCATGCCGGTAAACCATGCAAGCTTTATCATCCGTGCTATATCCTGCCGTTTCCAGTTGTCGAGAACGTCAAGCAGCCGGGCGGCCTGTTCGGGGGTGAGAAATTCGGTGACGGTGTTGTGGACCCTGGGGAATTCGATTTTGAAGGCAAGGGCGGGACAGAGGTCGTGTTTTACACCATGGTTGATAATTCGACGCAATAGGCGTAAAGCATGATCAATGGTGGCCGGGCTGAGTTCGTTTTGTTTCAGGTTTCGTTTGATTCGTTCAATATCAAGCTGTGAGAGTTCCGGAACGCTTTTCGTGCCCAAGTGGTTAAGGTAGAGCTTCCAGCGGCCAAGATCGGTTTTTCGGCCTTTAAGCGCCTTACCGCGTTCACTATTGAAATAGTGATTTTTAATTTCGTTCAGGGTGCGGTTGTGCTTTTTTCTTTCAGTCCGGATATCTCGTGCAGTTTTGACCTGGCCGTTATGTCTCGCTTCTCTGATTCGTTTTGCACGAACCTCGGCCGCAAGCTGCCCGGTGTACCCTTCGCTGATCCAGCCGATTTTTTCTGTCCTGTTTTTTCCGTCTACCTTAAATAGGATGTAATAACAAATATCAGGTTTACCATTAACCCGTTTTTTAGCTGAGTCGTAACCGTAAACGCCGGGATATTTTTTGATTCGATATTTTCCTGATTTCATTTTTTGTGACCCTATTGTGAACCTTTTTCTTAAAAAACAGCAAAAAATATAGGTTTTATAGGAATCATGATACAGCAGAGGTGTCCTGTAGTCAATTGATATAAGGTGTTTTTATAGGATTTTAAAAACGGTAGGTATCTGGTATGCAACGGCCTTCTAAGCCGTAGGTCGCAGGTTCGAATCCTGCCTGGCGTACCATTAAAAAGCCAATAAGATCAAACGATTCAGCTTGATTTTATTGGCTTTTTTTGTGGATCGGGTTGTCCTGTTTTTCAGGAATTTGGGGAGAATTATGGGGAAATTGTGGCGGCGAGTGGTAAAATTTGGGTTAGCACAGGTGGTCATTAGTCTCTGTCTGACATCAAGCTACGGCCAGCCGTTGCTGTAACCCCGGTGCCGGTGCCCCCCGCAACAATCCTTCCGTGCCCAAGTCCTCGTCCAGATCCGGCCAGTGGATCCCATACCCGCCCACGCATACCTGCCAGTTGCCAAGCTGCCCGGCAGTGGCATGAGAAAGCCGGGGGTACCAGAGCAACGGCACACTGATGGTTCTGCCGTCCATAAGATCAACACTCATACTGTCCTCTGTAAAGGTAATATCCTTTACCCGCTCATCAGCGGTCTACGTTAAAATACCCATTCCATTTCTCCTGCAGTTCCTGTCGATGAGCCACAATCATCTTTTCAATACCCCTGAGATCTTTGGGGGAAAATCCTATATTCCTGGCCAGCTGAACCGGTTTGAGCCAAAACTTTGCCGATAGATTGTCACGATCCATGTGGAAATCCTGACAACCTCAGATTTATGCAAGCGGACCGACCTGCTGCCCGGTTTTTCAGCAAACAGGGTTACACAAGAAATTGTACACCCGTTTCAAGTGGACGCCAGGAGTCGAGAAGAAATGGTCAGAAATGACGCTGAGAGAGAAAAAAACTCTGCAATTACAGGATAGGCCTGTCGCTTCTCAACGAGATGAGCAGGCATGACATGGTAACATTTCAGTCAGACCCAAGAAGTATCAAAATTCGTAAACGTTCACCAGCGCCCCATCTTCATCCGATCAGACCTCCTCACATAGCAGGCTATAGACTCATCGGCCTGCTTAAACGAATATGGAGCACTGGTAACCGTTTACAATTTGGATGTAATGCCAGGGGGATGACATCCCGGTGAACGGTTATCAAAATTCAAAGTGGCAACTGATCAGCAAACACAAAATGCAACCAGTAAAGAGACAGGCTGACGAAAAGAATGAGAGGTTGCTCCCTGAAGAAAACGAAAAACGTTGAGTCGGTCCCGCTCGCTGGGCCTGACATTCAATATTAATACGGAATTGGGAATTTACCAGATCACACTTCTCTTTTTTTCTCAAAACGATACAATATAAACACCTGTGAGCATCGTATCGATGCCTGGGGCCTGCTGCTATGACATGGAGAATGGCCTGAAAGCTATTTTGATAACCGGAAAGGGGAGAGGGATTGAGGATTTTCAGCGTAATTGTCGGTAGTCTCCTGTTTGGTATTGTTTTTAATGGTATCGAAGGGTTACTGGT
>DRLX01000305.1 GCA_011322715.1 Desulfobulbaceae bacterium | reverse complement strand
GGTAATACTCAGTTCCGCCTACCAGGAATATAAGCAGGATTTCGGTACCTGGGCTTCGGAGGAATATATCGTCAAATCCGCCAATATGGATGAGCTGAAAGCAGCGGTTCATAAATATCTTGACGATTAACGGGCGTATTTGCCTGTCACACCCGATGTCTATACTGTAATTTCCACCCTCCATCCCTCTTGATCAATGAAGGATATTCAGAATCTACGCGATCACAGGCGTATAAATATCCGCAAGGTCGGGGTGAAGACGATTTCCTATCCGATCACTGTTCTTGACAGGGCTAAACGGGTTCAGCAGACCGTGGCCACGGTGAACATGTATGTCAACCTGCCGCACAGGTTCAAAGGCACCCACATGAGCCGTTTTGTAGAGATTCTCAATCGTTTTCACGGTCGATGTAATCTGCATGATTTTCACCGTATTCTTCAGGAGATGAAGGAGAGGCTTGAGGCAGAGGCAGCCCATCTTGAAATTGAATTCCCCTATTTTCCGCAAACGGACCATCCCGGTAGTGATATTGGGGTAGACAGGTATCTGTGTCGAATGCACGGCTCTCTGGAACAGGATGATGATCTGGTCCTGGAGATAGATGTGCCTATTCACTTACCAAACGGCAAGCCGGCAAAAGGAGAGTTGCCCCGATCCATGGGACGATGGGGACAGGCATCGGTTGCCGTCCGTTTCTATCGCTTTATCTGGATTGAGGAGTTGATTGAACTGGTTGAAAATTCCCTGGCCGAGTATGCTGTAACGGCCGGCTCGGTTGAATCCGTCTGCCGAACTGTGGGCCGTGTTCTTACCGATCACCCGGATATCCGCTGGTTTAAGGTTGTTGTGGAAAATCTTGCCCATGGCTACTCCACATTTGCCTCAATATCCGAAGACAAATGTATGGCAAGACCTTGAAATTGAAGTGTCGCTCCTCCATCTGAAAAGCATAATTCCCGTTAAATTTTAGAAAGATAAAGAAGAGAATCAATGAATGAATTGTTGTTTGAGATAGGTACCGAGGAAATACCGGCAGGATACATCGGGCCTGCCCTGCGCTTTATGGAATCTTTTACCAATCGTCGCCTGACCGATATGGGCCTTGCTCATGGGCGCATTTCCACTGTTGGTACACCCCGGCGCTTGACATTGATCGTAGATGATCTGCAGGATAAACAGAAGGATACAAAGACCGAACATACCGGCCCTGCATACAAGGCCGCTTATGACAGCGAGGGAAATCCGACCAAGGCCGCTTTGGGTTTTGCCCGGTCAAAAGGGGTTGATGTTGCTGATCTGCAGGTGGTGACAACAAAAAAAGGGGATTACCTGATGGTGGTGGAAGAGATCCCCGGCAAACCTACCCGGGAGCTGTTGCCGGACTTGCTGCTTAATCTTATCCATGAAATTCCCTTCCCTAAATCAATGCACTGGGCCCGGAGTTCACTGACCTTTGCCCGGCCTTTGCAATGGCTGTTGGCCCTGTATGACGGCGAAGTCATCAATATGGAAATCGAGGGTATTGCCTGCAGTGATCAAACCTGCGGCCACCGGTTTATGGCACCGGAATTTTTCCAGGTACAGGACGGCGCCGATTATCTGCAGGCCCTGGAAAAACATTTTGTCATTGCCGATCCAGCACGTCGGAAAGAACTTGTAGCGAGGGAGGTGGAACAGGCTGTGCTGCAGAAACAGACCACTTCCAAGGGACTTACCGGCGGCAGAGCGCTGCTTGATGAGGGACTCCTGGATACGGTTACCAACCTGGTGGAAATTCCCTGGGGTGTCTGCGGAGAATTTGACGACAAGTTTCTTGTTCTGCCGCGTGAAGCCTTGATAACATCCATGCGGGAGCATCAGAAATATTTTCCGGTGACTAAAGATAATGGTGATCTGCTGCCGTTTTTTATTGCTGTTAACAATACCAAAATTGATGATTTAAAGATGGCTGCAAGCGGACACGAACGCGTCATTCGTGCCCGCCTTGAAGATGGTCTTTTTTTCTTTAATGAGGATAAAAAACAGCGTCTTGAGGACCGGCTGGATAAACTTTCCGGTATTGTTTTTCAACAGAAACTCGGTACCATGGCGGCCAAAAGCACGCGTATGGCCGTTCTGGCCAATACGCTGGCGGAGTTGCTGGACCCGGCTGTAAAGGAACAGGCGGTTCGGGCGGCACACCTTGCCAAGGTCGATCTGCTCACCGAGATGGTGGGCGAGTTTCCCTCCCTGCAGGGAGTTATCGGCTGTGAATATGCACGCATTGATGGAGAACCTGAAGAGGTGGCCGTCGCCATTGCTGAACACTATATGCCCGTTCGGGCAGGGAGCGAGCTTCCGCAAACCCTGGTCGGTGCTATCGTCGGTATTGCCGACCGTCTGGACACACTGGTCGGCTGTTTTGCCATTGGAGAAAAGCCAACCGGCAACAAGGACTCTTTTGGTCTGCGCCGCCAGGCAATCGGCCTGATAAATATTATCCGCGGTCTTGATTTGTCCCTGTCGCTGACGGACATGCTGACCCAAGCCCTTGCAGGATATGATGGTGTGGTTGAGACCGATTCCAAAGTAGTGGCGGAGGTTGTAACGTTTATCCGTCTTCGGTTTGAGAATGAACTTCTTGCCGGCGGCTATGATCAGGATGTCATCAAGGCCGCTACTTCAGTTGATTTTGATGATCTGCGCGACTGCCTGCTCCGCATTGAGGCATTGAAAAATATCCGCAGCCGTGAGGCTTTTGTTGTTCTTTCCGGTTCGTTCAAACGGATCAGGAATATTACCAAAGAAAACATGGCGACCGAGGTGGATGACGAATTGCTTGAGGAGGCAGCGGAAAAGGAGCTGTATGCGGTCGTCCGGCGTGTGCTGACCGAAGCTCAGCCGTTGATTGATGCGCAGGAATATAACAAGGCCCTTGAAGTTCTCCTGCAGATGAAAGAACCCGTGGATCGTTTTTTTGATGAAGTGATGGTAATGGCCGATGACGAACGTATCCGGGCCAACCGGCTCAATTTGTTGACTGTTCTTCGGGAGCTGGTCCTGCGAATCGGCGATATCTCCCATATGCATGTGGAAGAGTAATGCCCGTATCGGCGTTCGAATGCCGGATAACTGCAAAATTTAAAAGCAAAATGACAATATAGCCGCGATATATAGAGGCTCAAATGATGGCGTCGTAAAAACTTCGATCTACTGCGTCGTGTGTCCCGGGGCGATTCACAACATACTACCTGTATAGTTGAGACCCGCCCCGGAACACTACTCCTTGCATATCTATGTTTTTACTTAGCCATCTTTAAAAAAAATTGGACTTTTTACGGGATCATCAAATAAGAAAGGCAATAAAAAAGGCCGCCCATGAAGGGCGGCCTTTTTTATTATGTAACGTGTTTCACTGCACCGGTCCAAATTTTCAGCTTGCACCATAGCTGTGCAGGCCTGAGAGGAGAAAGTTGACACCGAAATAGGTGAAAAAGACTGAGATAAAACCAAGGATTGCCAGCCAGGCGATGCGGCTGCCGCTCCAGCCTCGGGTAAAACGGGCATGCAGCGTTGAGGCATAAATAAACCAGGTAATGATCGACCAGGTTTCCTTTGGGTCCCAGCTCCAGTAAGTGCCCCATGCCTCATTGGCCCAGACCGCACCGGTGATGATGCCGGCGGACAGCCACATGAAACCGAAAATAATGGTTTTATGCGTCAGGTCGTCGATGACTTTCAACTCAGGCAGAGAGCCGGTAAAGGAATCCTGGTGCTTTCCCTTTTTGATCCCGGATTTTTTAAGCAGGTACATGAGGCCGAGTCCACCGGCGACCGCAAAGGCGCCATAGCCGATAAAGCAGGTGATAACATGGGCAAGGAGCCAGTTTGATTGCAGGGCGGGGATCAATGGATTGATCTGCTGGCTGATTCGCTTGGCAAACGAGGCGTAGGCCATGGCCGCCACCGCAAAGGGCATGACAAAGGCCCCCACAACCCGTGCCTTGAATTTAAATTCCATAAAAATATAAAACAAAGTGGTGCACCAGGCGAAAAAAACCAGGGATTCATACATATTGGTGAGCGGCGCATGGCCGATTCCCATCTGATAGGATTCCTGCCAGCGCAGGCCGATGGCCACTGTCTGGATAACAACGCCGATAATGGCAAACCCCAGGCCGATGGTGCCGACTTTTTTATTTTTGAAAACCAGCAGGGCAACATAAAAAATCGCAGAAAGCAGGTAACAGAGCGTCGTGATGCCGAAAAGTTGTGAGCTGTTCATTCGTTATTCCATGAAGTTCAATTAATTGTAGGGGGTCACCTTCCCTTCAGGGGCTTGGGCCCTGATTTTTCAGGCGAAGTAGGAAGATCAGACCATCTGTTTTTGAAATTCATCAATCAGTTTGGAAAATACTTTTTCAAAGCCTACCTTATTCTTATGGGCACTGCCAGCGAAAATCAGCGTAGTCTGTCCGGCCTCTTCCCGGATAAAGGCGTAGATTTTTCGATGGGACATGAAAAAAGCGACAAAAAGCCCCAAAAGCATCATTCCGCAACCAATATAGACAAACCAGACCCCCGGGTCCTTGGTGACCTGGAGGCCGGTTGCATAGAGCTGCTTGACGGTCAGCTCATATTCGCCTGCGGGACGTTTGATAATGGCCTTCTGGCCGTTGTTTACCCAGAAAATTGCCGGATCCGCCTGATCATCGGAGAACCATATTTTAACACGCTGTACGGCCTCTCCACGAACTTCCTGATTGATAATGCCAAAGGAAATCGGCTGCATTTTTGATTTGATCTGTTTGCCTCCGGCAATGATTCGACTCTGTTTTTCATGGGTCTTTGTATTGACCAGCACAGTCAAAAAATCCGAGTAGGGCTGATAAGATGATTGATAAAAGGTGATCCCTTTATAGGTGAGCGGTTTGTTGACTTTGAGATCATGCACGGTTGAACCGTCTTTTAAGGGGACCGGTTTTCCGTTTTCCAGAATGGTCACCTTGGAAAGGTAGGTTTTCGGCATGCCGTTTGCGTAGTAGTCAATGGTGAAATAACTGCAGTGAACGGTGAATCCCAGATCTATTTTCTTGCCGTTAGTGAAGGAATAAATAAAATTGGTTTCCTGGCTCTCGGGAATCATGATCGAACCTTTAAAGGCGAATTTTTCATTGTGGAGCACCTTTCGGGCAAAGGTCGGCGATCCGATAACCGCCCCGATCAGAATGACAAGAATGGAAAGATGGACGATATAAACGCCGAACCTGGTCCACGCTCCCCGTTGGGCAAAGAGCAGAATACCGTCGTCCTTCTGTCTTTCCGTGGTTTTCCATCCTTTGCCGTGGAGATAGTCCGCCACTCGCTGCACACTTTGTTCAAGCGGAAGGGGCAAGGTAAGTGTCTTCCTGATACGCATTTTGGCAAGCCGTTCAGGTTTTATGGTCAGATTGTCCTTCCTGACCAGTCGAATGACATTGGGAATTCGTTCAAGGCTGCAGACAATAAGATTAAGGCTGAAAATTCCAAGAAGGCTGAGAAACCACCAGGAGTTGTACATGTCGGTCAGTTCAAGTGTCTGGAACAGGTGGGCTGTTTTTTCACCATATTCTTTGACGTATTGCGCAGCCGGCTGGTTCTGCTGGATAACAGTGCCGATTATCGAGGTCGCGGCAAGAATAAAGAGAAGGAAAAGCGCCAGCTTAACCGAGGCAAAGAAGGCCCATATGGGATTTTTTTTTCGAGTGGTCATGGAGTCTTTCCGAAGCTGTTGAGGGAAACCCGCAGGCAAATGTCCATTTGTCGAGCCTCCCGAATTTTCTGTTCATCAAAAAATAGCCCACGAAGTTGTATCGTTTCGGACTATTTTCATTGTTCGAAGTCTACCTTATCTGGTCCAGCCATGCTGGTTTATTCAACCTTGCGCAACAATCTCCTATAAGGGACGGCAAGGAACGGTTATTTTGTTCCAGCGGTGGAACTCATAATAAAAAAAACCGATAAAGCGCTGGATTTTGTTGCATGTTCAAGGGGAAAAAAGATGTAAATCGTTAAATATGCTTTCCTTTCATAACAATTAAGAAGATGCGGCAGCAGTTAATCAGGACCGGTATTCTTTTTTCACAGCACTTACATTGTGGCATGACCTTTCTAGCTACCATACTCATTTTTCTTTGTCAATCAACAACCATGATGATTTTAATATAATTAATTGATTTTATAGAATAAAGACTGAAAGCTATTCTGATGGCCTCTTTGAAGCCTTAGATGAAACCATCTGGGAGATATGGCCGGCTATACAATAATGACCTGATAGAACAGATAAACAATACGTTATCCATTCCGGTTCATTGCGGCCAACGGCAACAGTGATTGCAAACTACCCGATTTGCCCGGTCAAATATACCGTCATACCGGTATCCTTCAAAAGAATATCGATGAATCATGATGTGTCTCTTGAGTTCCAGCGCCGCCTTTTCCGGTTATTGAGAGCATAAGCACTGGGAATAAAGGATTCTTGAGGAAAATACCGTCATCACGGGAGAGATATCCCGTGGTGGCGGTATTTTTTTTCAGGATGTTATGTGTCATATTTGCGACGATCAAGATAATTTTTTAGTTCGTATTTCAGATATGCAGAAAAGGGAGGGGAATCCCATGACTGAAGAAAAGGGGACAGAGGGCGCATGCCGTAAATGCTGCGAGTGCGGAGAAATTTCCAAATCCCGTCGCACCATGCTTCGCCGTCTCGGCTGGGGGGCCTTTTTTACAACCATTGCCGTTTCCATTGCCGGCGGTCTTCGGTTTTTATTTCCCCGGGTGCTTTTTGAACCTCCGGCCACCTTTAAAATCGGAACATTGGAAGACTACCCGCCTGGTCAGCCGGACCAATATGGCGTGGTCAACGTCAGCGAAAAATTCATGCAAAGCCAGCGGGTCTGGATTGTGCGTGAGACTGATCGCCTCTATGCCGTTTTCGGCAAATGCACCCATCTCGGATGTACCCCCAAATGGTTTCCGGACGACCGGCAGTATAAATGTCCCTGCCATGGATCAAAATATTATTCCAATGGTTTCAACTTTGCCGGGCCTGCGCCGCGTCCCATGGACCGATATGCGATTTCCGAGCTGGAAGACGGCCGGATCAAGGTTGATAAGGCCCAGCTCTTTACCTTCAAGAATTTTGACGACCCGCGTTGTTTTCTGAAAGTCAAGGCCTGAGGAACCAGAGAAAAGCAATCAGTAAAAATATCAATTCGCGGCGATCCAATCGTTGCGGTGTAGATCGATACGGCGGAGTCATGACCGTGTACGGCTCGGAAAAAACGAGCCGATCATGCCTGACCAGCTGAAAAGGAGAGGCGAATGAGTGAGAAGAAGACCCTGAAAGAAAAAATAATGTCCGGTCAGATCTGGAAATCAATCTGGCGGCATGACTTTGAGGATACCGGAGCCAACCGGGGCAAGGTAATTCGCAGCAATCTTTTTCTTCATCTGCATCCCATCCGGATCCCGAAACACGCCCTGAAAATTCGTTTTACCTGGTGCATGGGCGGAATTACATTTTTTGCCTTTCTGGTCGAGTGTGTCACCGGTATTCTCCTCATGTTTTATTACCATCCCACCGTGGATATGGCCTATCTGGATATGAAATATCTCCAGTTTGACGTTCCCTTCGGTCAGATTTTGCGCAACATGCATCGCTGGGGGGCCCATCTGATGGTGCTGGCCGTCATGCTGCATATGCTTAGAGTCTTTCTCACCGGCTCCTACAAAGCGCCACGGGAGTTCAACTGGGTGATCGGGGTCCTGCTCTTAACCCTTACCCTGTTGATGAGCTTTACCGGCTATCTCCTGCCATGGGACCAGTTGGCTTTCTGGGCTATCACCGTCGGAACGAATATGGGGGCTGCCACGCCGTTTCTGGGGGCGGAAGGTCCCTTTTCCCTGGTCACCAAATTCAACGATGTCCGTTTTGCTCTGCTTGGCGGGACCACTGTCGGCGCCAATGCCCTGCTCCGGTTTTATGTTCTCCATGTTATTGCGGTTCCTGCCGTAGTCAGTGTTTTTATGGCGATTCATTTCTGGCGGGTGAGAAAGGACGGCGGCATATCAAGACCATTATAAGAAAATTGAAGAGGATATTCCCTGACAAGAGTTCGTTTTACCCTTTCATCGAATTTTGACCCTGAGGTTGCGAATGGCTGAAGTACAACCCAAAGTAAAAAAAGAGAGAAATCCTTACGTCTGGCCGGAACTGCCGTTTAAGGAACTGATGTGCATGATCATTGTCATGATTGTGCTGATCATCTGGGCTTTGTTGATGAATGCCCCGCTCAATGAGATAGCCACGCCCACAAGGACGGAGAACCCGGCCAAGGCGCCCTGGTATTTTATCGGGCTTCAGGAAATCCTGGTGTATTTTGATCCATGGTTTGCCGGGGTTGTTATTCCTTCTATTATTATTATCGGTCTGATGGCCATTCCCTATCTTGATTTTAATCCAAAAGGGCAGGGGGAATATAATTTCGGGGTCCGTAAATTTGCCATCTTCAACTTCCTGTTCG
>DRLX01000304.1 GCA_011322715.1 Desulfobulbaceae bacterium | reverse complement strand
TGGGATGCTCGCCTCGGCCAGTCTCAACAGTGATAAATTTGGCCTTTTTGAACCTGCCGGCGGCTCGGCCCCGGACATTGCCGGCAAGGGCATTGCCAATCCCATCGCCCAGATCCTGTCTGCGGCCATGATGCTGCGATACAGCCTGGGGCGGGAGGAAGCGGCACTGGCCATAGAACAGGCCGTTGCCCGGACCCTTGACAATGGGATCATGACGGCTGATATTGCCACCCCCGACTGCACCGTTGTTGGAACGGCGGCCATGGGTGATGCCATAGTCGAGGCCCTTGAAGCGGTATGAAATACATCTCGCGCGACAATCTCCTGCTCATTTCCAACCGGCGGACCGCGGACCTGGCCGCCAGGGTCGGTGACCAACTGCAGGTGCCCCTGACGGAAATGATACAGAGGCAATTTGCCGATGGTGAACTCTATCACGCCTTTCCCACCGATGTTTCAGGAAGGGATGTGGTTCTGATCGCCGCAACCCCGGATGACGGCGCCCACCAGGAATTGATTGATCTGATAGCCGGCTGCCGCTATTGGAATGCGTCCAGTGTGAATGTCGTCATTCCCTATCTTGGCTACTCTACGATGGAGCGCGCCAAACCGGAATCGGGCGAGATACCCAAGGGAATCACTCGCACCCGGCAGATTTTCAGGACCCGGCCCGACTATGTAGCCTTTATTGATCTCCATTCGGAAGCGGTCCTGCATGCTCATGCCGGTGAAATTCGCACCCGCCACATCTGGACGGAGAAGCTGGCAGCCGATACAATCAAGGGGTTACGGATTGACAATCCCGTCCTGGTCTCTCCGGATTACGGCTTTTCAAAAAGAGTGGCCAGGCTTGCAGGCCTGCTCAACTGTCCTCACACAGCGGCCAACAAGGACAGGTATGATATCGACCACACCATTGTCGGCCAGCTTTCCAGCGCCGTCAAGGGAAGGACCGCCATCATCTGTGACGATATGATTCGTACCGGCGGCTCGATGCTGCAGACCGTGGAACGGTGCTATGAAGCAGGTGCCGTTGATGTGCTGGTTATGGCAACGCACCTTATTCTGGCCGGAGATGCACGGGATCGCTTCTCTGCAGGCCGTATATCCCGTATCATCGGGGCGGATACCTATCCAGGCAGGCAAAGCGATGATCTTCTTGAAGTCTATTCCGTTGCACCCCTGATTGCCGGGGAACTGACCCATTACCTGCGCCTGAAATAAACTTATCCTCCATAAGCGGGCAAAGAATCAGGAATGTTTTACGCCCGAAAAGACCGGGAAGTAAACTCTAACCTAAGTCCTGCATTTATCCGGCATTCGAACGTCGATACAGGCACATCTACTGTGTCGGATGCATGAATTACGTGCTCGACGTACAGGCGGCACACCAGTGCCTATATTCATGTTCCTCCTTGTATCTGCACCTGTCTCAACGTTCTCAGTGCACGAACAGTGATGGGGCATGACCGTAGAACGACTGCAGGATTTAGGTCAAAATAAATAATTAATTTTTTGTAAATCCCGATATAAATGTGTATATTGGCTGATTTTCGAAGCTAAAAAGATACCGGACAATTGCAGAATTCAGGTTACAAATAATGCGACAAGCATTGAAGATCAACGAAGGAATAACAGCATGAGAAAAGTAGGCATAATTGGTTGGCGCGGCATGGTCGGCTCGGTCCTGATGGAACGGATGCGTGAGGAAGATGATTTTGCCGGTTGTGAGTATACATTCTTCTCCACGTCCCAGGCCGGACAGGACGGACCGGTTATCGAGGGCAGGACATATACCCTCCAGGATGGTGGCAACATCGACCTGCTGCAGGCCAACGATATTCTTCTTTCCTGCCAGGGAGGAGGATATACCTCAAAGGTCTACCCTGAACTGCGAAAAGCAGGATGGCAGGGCTACTGGATTGATGCCGCCTCCACCCTGCGCATGGAAAAAGACGCAATTATTGTTCTCGATCCGGTCAACCGCACTGTTATTGACCAAGGACTTGAGACAGGAATAAAAAATTATATCGGCGGCAACTGTACGGTCTCCCTCATGCTGATGGGACTTGCCGGTCTCTTTGAACAGGGCTGGGTTGAATGGGTGACGTCGCAGACTTATCAGGCAGCTTCCGGGGCCGGGGCCAAAAACATGCGGGAACTCGTCAATCAGATGCGCATCATCGGAGAGAATTGTGAGAACCTGCTCGACACTCCATCAACGGCGATTCTTGATATCGACCGAAACGTCATCAATACCCTGCGTAATCCGGCCTTTCCCACTGAAAATTTCGGTGCTCCTCTTGCCGCCAGCCTGATTCCCTGGATCGACCGGGCCATGGAAAACGGCCAGACCAGGGAAGAGTGGAAAGGAATCAGTGAAACCAACAAGATACTCGGCCGGGAGGAAAACCCGGTTCCCATTGACGGATGCTGTGTGCGTGTTGGTTCCATGCGCTGCCACAGTCAGGCCTACACCATCAAGCTGAACAGGGACGTGCCGATGGCCGATATTGAGGACGCCATCAAAAAACAGAACGACTGGGTCTATCTGGTGGCCAACAACAAAGAAGAAACTCTCAAAGAGCTGACGCCGGCCCGGGTTACCGGCACCCTGGATATTCCGGTGGGTCGCCTGCGCAAAATGAACCTCGGCCCCCAATACTTGAGCGCATTCAGTGTCGGTGATCAGTTACTCTGGGGTGCAGCGGAGCCTGTACGAAGAATTTTACAGATTATCCTGCAGCATATTGGAGAGCAGTGAGAGTTACGAAAAAAGCACTCACCGGGGATTGGTACAGGGTCTACAAGAGCCCATGGACGATATTTCGGCAATGGGTTCACACTGTGCCAGACAGACCCTGTTTTTTCCCTTTTGTTTTGCCAGGTACATGGCCATGTCCGCCTGCCGGATAAGATTATCAGGACTTGTTCCGTTATCCGGATACACGGCAACGCCGATGGACATGGTCAGGCCGCAGACCTTGTACTGATCGGCTATGTCATACTGAACGACCCGGCAAATTTTTTTTGCCACCCTGCAGGCCATTTCACTGTCCGCAATTTCCGGCAGGGCAATAACAAACTCATCACCTCCCCAGCGACAAAGAATATCGGATTCGCGCAGACGATGACGCAGGGATGCGGCAAGTTCAATTAAAAGCCTGTCTCCCGCCTGATGACCATAACGATCATTCACCTGTTTAAAATTATCCAAATCAAGAAACAGGATCGCTGTCTTTTCCCGATTTCGTCCGGCCCGGCTGATGTCCTGCTTGAGAAGATCATGAAACAGACGCCGATTGGCCAGGCCTGTCAAGTCATCATGGTAGGCCAGATGGTGCAATTTTTTTCTGGCCTTGTTCAAATCGGTAATATCATGCAGGCTGACAACAGCGCCGATTTTGCTGCCGTCATTATCATACATGGCCTGACCGTTGACCCGTAATTCCCTCTTGTCACCATTCCTGGATTGCACGACCATTTCCTGATTGTGGACATCCTGCCCCTGAAAGGCACGAACAAGTGGAATTTCATCCGTTGTTAACAGTGTCTCGCCATCGGGCTGGTAAAGCTGGTAATAGTTTGCCCATTCCTTCCGGGGAACCCGGGCCAGGTCACAGCCATGAATTTCTCTGCCCGCCCTGTTGAACATGGTGAGTTGACCGCGGGCATTACAGGCCACGATACCGTCCTGGATATGCTCCAGGATGGCCCGCTGAAATTTCTGCTGTCGAACGATCTTTCGCTGCGCCGCCTTCAGGGAGGTGATATCCAGAAAATACCAGACCCGGCCATGATAGATCTCGCCGGAGTAGACCGGAAATGAATGGCGATAAAAGACCCGGCCGTCTTTGAGGTCAATTTCATCGGTACTCGTCTGTTTCGGGTGCTCATACAGTTCGTGTACCTGGGCCAGAAAACCTTCCGGGTCCTTGAGTTGGTCCAGGACGGCCTGCAGGCTTTCATTTTCATCACGAGTCTGTTGAATATGCTCAGGAATATGCCATAGCTCCAGGAAACGACGATTATAGGAGATCATCTCCATCCGATCATTGACAAGCAGTATTCCCGCCGGATTATGTTGGTACTGTTCTTCCAGGATTCGCAATTTTCGGCACCCCGGGGAACAGCTCTTGTCACGGTCATGTTCCGTCAGCAGCAACAAAACAGTATTGTCGGGAAGAATCCGCAGGCAGGCCCCAACAGTGATAGGATCCAAATCACCGTTATACATTGTAATCGTACGTTTAATACGATTATCGATTGTCGATGGAGAAACTGCTTCCCGCAGGTCATCAATCGTGTTTTGAGAGCAGAGGGAGGCTAATGGGACATTTCCTTCATTGAAGGCATAGTGGTTAAAAAGTGAGGAGGCGGCATCATTGGCCCTGGAAATGATAAAGTCCTCCTCAAAGATAAAGGCGGGACAGGGCAGATATTGGAAGAGGTCCATGGGATATATTCCCGCTCAAAAAAATATCCGATAAGCATCGGACAAAACGTCGAATAGACAGCCAATGTATTCGACACGGAAAGCGTTACTCAACCTCCCTATTTCACAATTGAATTGTGAAATATTAGCATAGGCCGTGCATGTCTGTCAAGCCGGCGGACAATTTGGATTTTTCGCCGAATTCACCTGCAGGGCAATGATTTTCCTGAAGCCTGCCATCAACAAGCGTATATTTTTTATCCATTGCAGAGGCAAGATTCAGGTTATGGGTGACCATAATCACACAGAGGTCCAGAGATCGGCAGAGTTCCTGCAGCAGGGAAAAAACAGCGTTGCCGCTACTCATATCAAGATTTCCGGTGGGTTCATCGGCCAGCAGCAACAGCGGTTGTAATACTAGCGCCCTGGCCAGGGCCACCCGCTGCTGTTCACCACCGGAAAGCTCGCCCGGCCGGTGATGAAGGCGATGTTCAAGGCCGACCTGAGCCAGCAGCCGTTTGGCCCGGCGTGCCAGTTCCCCTTGCCGGTAACCCCCGATATGGCCGGGAAGCATGACGTTTTCCAAGGCTGTAAATTCAGATAATAAATGATGAAACTGGAAGATAAAACCGATGTTGACGTTTCGATGCCTGCTCAACTCATTCTCGCCACAGCTCAATAATGAACGACCATTAAAGAGAAGCTCTCCATCATCAGGCGTATCAAGGGTGCCCAGTATCTGCAGCAAGGTGGTCTTGCCGGAGCCGGACGCGCCGACAATGGCCGCCATCTCGCCGCGCCGCGCCGTAAGATCTACTCCATGAAGCACTTCGACACGACT
>DRLX01000303.1 GCA_011322715.1 Desulfobulbaceae bacterium | reverse complement strand
TTTTGTGGTTTGGATTGAAAAGATTGTCCTGGTACCCCGGTATTATCAATGATCAACGGGCCGATGTCAATCTTCAATCCTCTTTCAATTGCTTTTCAAGGCATGGTTTGCTACCTTTGAGCGGAGGAAGAATCACTCATCGTACCATCTTTGGAGAGCCGTGTATAACAACCTGGTCATATTTATCAGCGAGCTGCATAAGTCGGCCCGTCTGCTGCTTATAAGCGTGGTGACTCTTACGGTTGTCCTGTTTCTTCTTTCCAGCGGTTTGATCATTTCTCTGCAAAACCATCTTCATGAGAAACTCTATTTTTTTTCCGTTGCCGGACCGTTTCTTGCCCATGTCAAGGTGGCGTTTTTCGGATCCTTGTATCTGCTGATGCCGCTGCTCACCTTTGTTTTATGGAAGGCCATGGGCAAACCCTTTGGTGTTACCGGTCGACGTTTATATCTGTTTGTCGCCGCCACCTGCCTGCTGTTTTATGCGGGTACGCTTTTCTGTTACATGGTGACCCTGCCCTTTGGGGTGAAGTTTCTGCTCGGTTTTCAGTCAAAAGACTTAAAAGCCGTGATATCCATCGGTCGTTTTGTTAATTTTGTCACTATTTTTATACTGGCCTTCGGTGTTATCTTTGAACTGCCCGTTTTTATGATTTTCAGTAACCAGGTGGGGTTGATTTCCCGACAGGCCTTTGAGCGGAACAGGCGCTTTGCCATTCTCGGTATTGCCATCCTGGCAGCCGTTTTGACCCCGACGCCGGACGCGGTCAATATGGCCTTGATGGGCGTTCCGCTATATATGCTCTACGAGGCGGGTATCCTGATTATCCGTCTCCTTGGATCCGCAGGCACCGCCGATCGGCTGCGGCAGGAAGAAGGGAAGGAAGAGCACCAAGAAGATGATGACATCAGCCATTAACAAGGGGTGCGGCTGGAATTATCCGAATGTTTGACAGTTTAGGCCATTGGTAAGGAGCAGGGCGGTGGTGACCCCTGTTGGTTGACCGAGCCCGCAGGAGGGACTGCGGGATTTGAGTAGGGCAAGGGTGATATTCTGGGCGCGGGCGATTGCCAGCACCTGCTCGGCGCCGCGGACAAACTCAGCGCTGACATCACGACCGTTTGCATCAATAACGGCGGCGCGACCGGCCAACACCTCATGGCCGTCTCCGCCGACGAGGTTGGCCGGTGCCCTTGGGGTGGCCAGTCCGCCGAGCTGCTCGGGGCAAACGGGGATCCAGCATTTGCCTTTGAGTTCCTGCAGGCAGTGGTTGTCCGGTTTACACATGCCGTCATAGCGGGTGCACAGGCCGACCAGACAGGCACTGACCAGGTATTTTTCAGGGAAGTTTGTCATTCCATCGTTTTGTGAAGAAATAATAAATATCCAATTATGACCAGGCAGCAAAAAAAAGGGCTCAGCCGGCAGGAACGCAAACGGTTACGCCGTATAATTCTCCTGGCCGCAATAGTCGTCGTGCTGGTGTTACTCTTCTTTCCCGGTCACAGCCTGATGAGTTATCATCACATGCGAAAAAAGGTATCTGCGCTGACTTTGCAAAACAGGCGGCTTGAAGAGCGCAACCGGGAACTTGCCGCCGAGATTAAACGACTACGAACCGATGATGCCTATCTTGAAGAACTGGCCCGAAAGAAATACGGCCTGCTCAAAGACAATGAAACCGTCTATGAGTTTAAATCCAGGAAGAAAAAAAGCAAATAGTCGTTGAGTAAACGAGGTGTTGATGATACCGGCCCCACGGGCCGGTGACCTGTTATGCTCACGAAAATCCTGATTTTGAAGAACATCCCGACAGAGCGCCGCTGGGAATGGTCGGTCTGCCCGAGCCCATGCGAAAATTGGAGGCGGAGATGGTTTTTGCAACCTTCATGCTTCCGCATTTCGGGCATTTGACGGGCTCCGTGTCGTGGGCCGAGGTGGTCAATACTTCAAAATGTTTTTTGCAGTCACGACAGACATATTCATAAATAGGCATGATGAGCTCCTTAGGGTGCGGGAATCGTTCCGGATGGTTTTTTCCCGCAATGTATCATGATTATCTCCATTTCGGCACTTTTGACCGGCGGAGAGCTGAAGTTTTGGTGAAAATAAGCATTGGATAGAGGGTTGTCAGCAAAAAAAAATAGTCAATCCCGGGAAAAGGAGGATCTGCAAATCGTGGATCCTCTTTTGCTGGGAGATTTAACCGTACAGGTACGTGATCTGCTGCGCTTTCACCAGCGTGTTGGAATTATAAACTATCCGCAAAAAGAACACCTGCAGACGCTTTTTTTATCGCGCTCACAAAACGATGTGGGACGGGGACGAAGGCAGGCGACGGCAACGTCCTCGCAGAAATCCCGGAACCCACAGTTCTCCATGGTCGGTATACGGAAGGATATTGCCCAGTGTGAGCAATGTATGCCAAAAGTGCACCGTTTGGGACAGGTGTTTGGTCGTGGGCCGGACCATCCCCGCCTTATGGTAGTTGGGGATCTCCCCCGTCCGGCAGAAGGGATAGCCCCTGATGAGGTCATCTTCGGGACGGAGGAAGATAACATGCTCCGCCGGATGATGGCCGCCATCAAGCTGTCCATGGATGAGGTGTATGTTTGCAATGTGGTCAAGTGTGTTGCGGTAGATGGGCAACCGGACAAGGAATGCGCCCGTCGCTGTTTTTTTCATCTGAAACGGGAAATTGCAGCCTTACGGCCTGCATTTATTCTGGCCATGGGTGAGCAGGCGGCCGGTTTGCTGACCGGCTCTTCAGCTCCCCTGGTCCGGTTGCGGGGTCGTTTCTATGCCTATAGTGGTGTCGGCGGTTCGCCGGTCCGGATCATGCCGACGTTTCATCCCCGTTTCCTGCTTCAGCATGTGGAGATGAAACAAATGGTCTGGCAGGATTTACAAATGCTGCAGCGGCAGCTCAACAGGTGAGCCGCCCCATGGAATAGAGAAGCGATCGACTTATTGCACCGGGTAAACAATTATCTCAGCAGGTTTTGTTTTATCCCTGGCCGGAACAGTAAAAATGTGATAGCGTGCTTCGCTTTTTCCATTGATCAATAGAGATGGCCTCGTAATAACTTCGATCTACTGCGTCGTGTGTTCTCTGGCAATTTTCAACATACTCACGTATGGTTGAGAGCCGCCATAGAACATTGCTCCTCGGAGTCTACGCTTACTCGTATATCTGTGTTTTTACTTAGCCATCTTCAAGCATTGTTTGGACTTTTTGTGAGTTCATCAATAGAGGTATAGGAGAAAAATATGGCTGTCTATGAAATCGTCCATCCGTTGATTCGTCATAAGCTTGGGTTATTGCGGGAAAAAAGCATTTCCACCAAGGACTTTCGAGATCTGTCGGCAGAGGTCGGCATGTTGCTGACCTATGAGGCCACCCGTGATCTGCCTGCGGAGATGGTGACCATAGAGTGCTGGTCCGGACCGGTCAAGGTGGAACGGATCAAGGGGAAAAAGATTACCATTGTGCCTATCCTTCGTGCCGGCATCGGTATGATGGACGGTGTGCTGCAGGCGATCCCCAGCGCCAAGGTATCGGTGGTGGGGCTGTATCGTAACGAGGAAACGCTGGAACCGGTCACCTATTTTGAAAAACTGGTGCAGGATATTGATCAGCGCAAGGCCATGATTCTTGATCCCATGCTGGCTACCGGCGGCACTCTGGTCGCAACGGTGGACATGCTGAAACGCGCCGGCTGCAAGGATATTTTAGGGATATTTCTTGTTGCGGCCCCGGAAGGTATTGAACGGATGAAAAAAGTACACCCCGATGTTGATATCTATGTCGCCGCCATTGATGATCATCTTAATGGAGACGGCTATATATTACCGGGATTGGGCGATGCCGGGGATAAAATTTTCGGGACAAAATAGCCGATGCGGGTATGGCGGGGAAGATTCGGAGATGGTGCCGACGGGTGTCGCATGGTTTATTGATGTCAAAAGCAAAACAGGGCTATCGGGAGGCCTATCCTGTTTCGTCGTGCGGCGGGTCGACATGGGTTTGATTTTTCGGATGTAACACTTTTCGACCGGGCTCCCTGGAAAAAACAAGGACGATTAAGGAGAGAACATGGCAGATAAAAGCGAAACAATGACTGTTATCCGGCAGGCGGTTATCGGCATGCAAATGCTTTGCGTGGCCTTTGGCGCCCTTGTACTGGTGCCTATTTTAACGGGACTTAATCCCAGTGTCGCCCTGTTTACCGCCGGTGTCGGGACGCTGATATTTCAGATTGTTACCAAGAGAAAGGTACCGATATTTCTGGCCTCTTCTTTTGCCTTTATTGCTCCCATCATTTACGGCGTTCAAACCTGGGGTATCCCGGCAACCCTGTCCGGACTGCTGGCGGCCGGACTGGTTTATCTAATGCTTTCCGGATTGATTGTTCTGCGTGGTCTTTCAATTATTAAAAAGGTGCTGCCCCCGGTCGTCGTTGGTCCGGTTATTATGGTGATTGGACTCAATCTGGCGCCGGTCGCCGTTCATCTTGCCATGGGCAAAACCGGCGACGGTACGGCGGTGCTGGTAGCCCAGGGCCCTGCCCTGATCGTCGCTTTGAGTTCTCTGCTGGTGACGGTTCTCGCCGTTTTGCTCGGTAAAGGTATGGTGCGTCTGCTTGCCATTTTGATCGGTATCTCCGCCGGATATCTGATTTCCCTGCTTTTGGGTCTGGTCGATTTCGCCCCGGTTCTCAAGGCGCCCTTTTTCTCAGTGCCTGAATTTGTCTTTCCCCAGCTCAACTGGCAGGCCGTATTTTTTATTGTTCCTGTGGCTATTGCGCCGGCCATCGAACATATCGGCGATATGCTGGCGATCAGTCATGTGGTAGGAGAGGATTTTCTGGTTAAACCGGGCCTGCATCGCACACTCCTTGGCGACGGTTTGGCAACGTCCTTTGCCGCCATGGTCGGTGGGCCGCCGAACACTACCTATTCCGAGGTGACCGGAGCCGTGACCCTGACCCGGGCCTTTAACCCTGCCATTATGACCTGGGCGGCTTTAACGGCCATCGTCCTCTCCTTTTCCGGGACTCTGGGTGCCGTACTGGCAACTATTCCCACTCCGGTTATGGGTGGAATCATGACTCTCCTTTTCGGCACGATCGCCACCATCGGTATGAATAGTCTGGTCCGGGAAGGCACGGATCTTGCCCAGCCGAGAAATATGATCATTGTTTCTCTTATTCTGGTCTTTGGTATCGGTGATATGGCCTTGGGATATGCCGACTTCATGGTTCGGGGAATCGGTCTGGCCGCTATTGTCGGAGTGGTCCTTAACCTGTTGCTGCCCAAAAAAATTTCCGTGTAAAGCAACGGGCATTTTTTCTTGGGGAGTTCGACGTCTTGTTTGCCTTTTGAGAACAAGATGTTGCCGTCGGAAAAGAACAGTTTTTTGTATTGACTCTTCGTAAGAGTTCAAAAAATTGTATTGGTTTTTTGAGCCGGGTGCATTATAGTATTCATATCGGAAAAATTATTTTTACAGTGTGTGCCCGTATGATGAAAAATCACTCTCTCATATTACTTTTCCTGGTGCTTGCCGGGACAATGGTAATCAGCAGTCCGCTACGGGCGGAGAGCAATGATCTGCCCCTGTGGGACAGTGCCGTCAACAGGTTGCTTGCCGCTGGTCTGTATGGTGTTGATTCCGGGAAAACCCCGGTCGTGCGGATTGAAAGCTCCAAAGATCTCTATAAGGGACTGGCGGTGGATAAGGCCCGTCTGAATGGAAGGAGTATTACTTTTTCCTATGAGGGATCATCGGGTCTGCTTGGATTTTCAGCGGGCTATATCTATACCTCCGGAGCAGTCGAAGGCAATCTCGGAGCGGTTTACCTTGGTCTTGATGATCCGATGGGGTTCAATGTCTATGATAACAGCCGATCCTGGTATCTTACCCTTGATCTCTCCACCTCCTACAAGCCCCATGATGATATAGTTCTCGGCGTCTCCGGTAAGACCATGCTGATGGATGATCCCTACAGTCTCAGTAACGGCCGGATTTTTTCCTTTCTCCTGAATATGCCTGTCTCTTATAAAAAATATATTACCATTACTCCTGAGTTGCAGTGGTCACGTACCTTGCCTGGTCAAGAGAGGCAAGCCCCTGCTTTCCGGGCGAGTTCCGAGCAAGACACTGCAGGTAAGGATGTCTTGTATGGCGGCCTTTCCATCAGTTTTTCCTACTGATTTCCCTTTTTCCCAATTGTAGCCATCATTTTTTTGTTTTCCTGTTTTGCAGGAATGCTGTTTTTTTGTCCAACTATACCCTGAATGTGTTTGTGAAAAATTGTCCGAAAACTTCCAGTTCTTCTCAAATGCTTTTTCTTATTGTATAAAACATTCTTTTTTCTATGCAGAAGCATCATCGTATTCTTCTTGTAGTTTCGATTGGTGTTTTTATGTCGACCATGGACAGCTCCATGGTCAACGTGGCCCTGCCTACCTTGATGAAGGTCTTCGGCGGTTCATTGGCGATGACGGAGTGGGTGGTCCTGATGTATCTGCTTGTCGTTACCGTGACTCTGCTGTTTTGGGGATATTTCGCAAACACCATTGGACAGGGACGTCTTTATAGTCGGGGAATATTGTTATTTACCATTGGTTCCCTGTGCTGTTCTCTCTCCCCGTCGCTTGGATTTCTTATCGGCGCCCGTTTTATCCAGGCTATCGGTGCGTCCATGATGATGGCCATGGGACCGGCCTTGATCAACAGCAGCTATCCTCGTGAACATCTGGGGGAAGGGTTAGGGATGGTCGGTATTGCCACCTCCCTGGGATTGATGACCGGACCGGCAGTAAGCGGCCTGCTCCTGCGCTGGTCCCATTGGCGATTTATTTTTTTGGTGACGGTCCCCATCGGCCTGCTGGTGTATATTTTTTGGAGAAAGATACTGCTGCCCATCGGCCGTCCGCGTCGTATGTCCGGGCGTGCAACCAGCTTTGATCTAATCGGAGGCGTATTGTATCTGTTTGCCGTTACCATATCGATTGTGTTGTTGACCCAGACCCATGCCGGCAAGGGATGTTGCGGGCAGTCGGCACTTGTCTGGTCCTGGTCTTTTTCCCTCGCCGCCGCTTTTTTCTGGATCCTGTTTATTGTCTATGAATTGCGGCAGGGTCAGCCACTGCTTCCTCTTCGTCTTTTCCTGGATCGTTTTTTTGCCATGGCCATGGTCAGCGCCATGCTTTCCTTTGTAGTCTTGTTTTTGGTTCTGCTGCTGATGCCGTTTTATCTCAGTTCGGTACGAGGTTTTCCACCGGATCGGGTTGGCTGGTTCATGATGGCGGTGCCGCTTTGTGTATTTTTTGTCGCACCATTGGCAGGGAGGTTGCATGATAAAATCGGTGCCCGGATCATTGCCAGTGGTGGTTTGTCCATTTGTCTGTTCAGCCTTCTCCTGCTGACCAGGTTGACATCCGATTCCCCTGCTGCTTTTATCATTACCGCCCTTGCATTGCTTGGCGTTGGGCAGGCCATGTTTCTGGCTCCGAATTCAGCAGCGGCCCTTGCCGGTGTCGCCCATGATAAAAGCGGTATCACCTCAAGCCTTCTGGCAACAAGCAGGAATATGGGGATGCTTCTGGGGACGGCGGTAGCAGGATTTATCTTTGCTCATACGTATTCCAGGCTTACGGGAGGGCTTGATATCAGAGAGTATGCACCTGGACAGGTCGCCTCGTTCATTGGGGCATTGCATCAGACGTTTGTGGTTGGTAGCTGGATCGGGCTGGTGGCGGTGCTGACTTCCTGGTTGCGGGGACAGCCGGAGAACAGGGAATCTCCATCCCCTTGATTGGGAATCTGTGGAGACGATTGATAACCGTTCACCGAGGATGATAAGTTTACGATTGACGTGTCAGGCCGTCGGTAGCCGGAGAATTAACCTGGTTCCTCCCGACTTTCTCCGCTCTATGAGAAGCGAACCCTGATGATCCTTAATGGTTCGTTTGACCAGCGTCAGGCCCATGCCGGTGCCGAATGTCTTGGTGGTGAAAAATGGGTCCGTGGCCAGGGCCAGGTTGGCATCGGCAATGCCGGGGCCGGTGTCTTCAAAGATTATCCGGATAGCTTTTTCGGAAGGCGGGGTGACGGTGATTTTCAGTTTGCCGCCTTCAGGCATTGCTTCAATACTGTTGCGGATGAGGTGGACAAAGGCCTGGTGCATAAGTTTACGGTCAAGCTGGAGCACAGGTTCAGGCTCGGGAGTGATCAGCCGGTGGCTGATATTTTGTTTTTTCATGGACGCGTAGTACAGCATGAGGGACTTGGTCAGCAGTTCATGTAGGGCGACCGGTTCCTTTTCCGGCCGGACCGTCTCGACAAAGTTGAACAGATCCTCCAGGGTCGTCTCAATTTTGATGACCTCTGAGGTCATCATGTTGAGAAATTTCAACCAGTTCGGGTCATTAGTTTTTCTGGTCAGCAGCCGGGCGGTTCCGCCGATGGAGGTAATAGGGTTGCGAATCTTGTGGGCCAGTTGGGCGGCCATGTGACCGACCGCTGAATAGCGTTCGGCTTCAACCAGCAGGTCCTTGTTCTGTTCAAGCTCCTGGGTGACGGCCTTCAGTTCCTGGATCCGATTTTCCATGGCCATATACAAATGGCAGTGTTCAATGGCCAGACTGGCCTGGGAGGCGAAGCTCTCCAGGTCCTGCACCAGTGCTTCGGAAATGGGTTCCCTGGTAACGAAGTGGTCGGCAATGATGACGCCGAGAGACCTTCTGGGCGAATAGAGAGGTACGATAACAAAGGATTCCTCCTGGAGCAGACCAAGCAGTTCCGGCGGTACCGGCCAGGGGCTTTCTCCGTTGATTACCTGTATGGACATCCGTTCCCGGGCGACGCGGATCAAGATATGTTCACTTTGATCGGCATTGACATGCAACGCCTGGACAATATGATTGACTTCGGAGTTGTCGATAAAACTATGTTCCCTGATGCGACCAATCAGATCCTCAAAGCAGAGGTCCTTTGTCTGTATATCATTCCATATTCGTGCGCCGTCTTCTCTGTTGCCCGGCCCTATGGCCAGTCTGCCGACAAGTGCCTCGCCCTGTTCATCAAAGAGGGCGAGGAAGGCCCGGTTGAAGCGGAGGCCCTGTTCTGCGGTGATACCGACTAAAATGGCCTGAAGGATTTCATCCAGGTCCGTCATGCTCAGGTAAGCGGTATTCATCTGCAGGGTCAGTTCGTGGAGGAGCTGGTTCCTGAATCTGGCCTGCTCGATTTGTTGCTGATAACGACGATTGTTGATGGTGAGCCGCCGTTTTTCCAGGATGGTATGCAGGGTGGCCAGCAGAGCGGAGAATTTGATTGGCTTGGTCAGATAGTCGTCAGCGCCGCGGCGGATACAGTCAAGGGCGGTTTCCAGGTCGGTCACGGCCGTAAGCATGATAACTGCAAGGTCGGGGTGTTCTTTTTTAAGTTCGGGCAGTAATTCCAGACCACTTACATCCGGCAGGCCGATATCGAGTAGAATAAGGGCGATATTTTCCTCGGCCACTATCTGCCGTAACTGGGCGGCGGAACCGGCGCTCAGTGTAGAAAATTCATGTTCCTCAAGAAAGTCCTGCAGCAGCAGGACAAAATCGGGATAGTCGTCGACTATGAGGATTTTTTCATCGTTTTCGAGATAGTGCATATTTTGGGAAGCAGATAAAACCGGTATGTGTCGAAGGGCAACCATCTCTTTGTC
>DRLX01000302.1 GCA_011322715.1 Desulfobulbaceae bacterium | reverse complement strand
TGAAAAAGGACGCTGAACTGCATGCCGAAGAGGACAGAAAACGGAAAGAACTGGTGGAGGCCAAAAATAACGGCGACTCCATGATCCACATGACCCAGAAGAGTTTGACCGAACTTGGCGACAAGGTGGATGCCGAGACCAAGGCAAATGTGGAGCGTGAAATCGAAGGCCTGAAAAAGGCGCTGGAAGGAGATGACATCGAGGCCATCAAGAGCGCCACGGAAAAACTGACCCAGGCATCCCACAAGCTGGCCGAGCTGATGTATGCCCAGGCATCCCAGCAGGGCGGCCCTGAAGGCGGCGCAGCCGGCGGCCCAGGAGCGGGTGCGGCAGGTGCAGGTGCAGCCGGAGGTGCGGCAGGATCTTCCGGGGGCGATGATGACGATGTGGTCGATGCCGACTTTGAAGAGGTGAAGTAGAGCGCCGGCAATCAAAAAAAACAGCAAAAGGGGAGTGTGGATACCAATCCGCACTCCCCTTTTTTGTTATTTTGGTTTATCTTCCTTCTCTCTGAACCCTGAATTTTCAATCTTCCACCAAGAACTGTAGATTATGAAACGCATTCTCTCCGGCATTCAGCCTTCGGGCCAGCTCCATATCGGCAACTATTTCGGCATGATGAAAACCATGATCTCCAACATGGAGACATCCGATCTGTATGTATTCATCGTTGATCTGCACGCGCTGACAACCGTCCACGACCGGGAAAAGCTGCGTCGGGGCACCCTGGAGGCAGCCGCCGACTTTCTGGCCCTCGGCCTGGACCCCGACCGATGTACCTTCTGGGTGCAGTCGGACGTGCCCGAGGTCTGCGAGTTGATGTGGGTCTTGTCCACGCTCACGCCCATGGGCCTGCTCGAACGCTGCCATTCCTACAAGGACAAGGTGGCTAAAGGTATTGCCCCAAGCCATGGCCTGTTTACCTATCCGGTATTGATGGCCGCCGATATTCTTCTCTATCAGTCAGAAATCGTGCCGGTGGGCAAGGACCAGAAACAGCACCTGGAAGTCGCCCGCGACATTGCCATAAAATTTAATAATACCTATGGCGAGACCTTTGTGGTGCCGGAACCGGCGATCAGTGCAACTATGGCCACCGTGCCGGGCCTGGACGGGCAGAAGATGTCAAAATCATACGGCAACACCATCCCTATCTTTCTCGACGACAAACCGCTCAGAAAAAAGGTGATGGCCATCCAGACCGATGCAACACCGGTGGAGGAACCCAAGGATCCTGATACCTGCAATCTTTTTGCCCTGCTCAAACTCTTTGCGCAAGAAGACAAACTAGCGGAGGTTCGGGAACTGTACATCAACGGCGGCGCCGCTTATGGGTATATCAAACAGGACCTGTTTGAACTGATCAGGGATTACTATGCTGATGCCCGACAAAAGAAAAAAGAACTGCTGGCCGACCAGGACTATTTACGGCAGATCTTGCGCCAGGGGGCGGACAAGGCACGGGAAAAGGCAACCGCCACCCTTGAGCTGGTCAGGGACCGGGTCGGACTTACCTATTGACCCACCCGTCGATCATTAGAATCTGTCCACCAACAACTTGATGATGGTTGCGGCAACGACACAAAGAAAAAACACCCTGATGAAGTGGACCTCTTTTTTGCTCACCAGGGTGGAACCGCAATAGGCGCCGATAATCTGGCCGGCGCCCATGGCAACACCAGCGCTCCAGAGAACCAGGCCGGAGTAGAGAAAGACGCCGAGGGCAACGACATTGCTGGTCAGATTAAAGAGTTTGGTCTGGGCGGTCGCCTGTTTGAGATCAAGCCCGAGCAGGACAACCAGAGCAATGGTCCAGAAACTTCCTGTGCCGGGCCCGAAGAAACCATCATAAAAACCGATCAACAGACCAAAAATCACGTAAAAACTCAAATGACTGATTTTATGCGGTTTGCGCACATAACCGAGTTTTGGTGAAAGCAGGGTATAAACAAAGAGGATGATCAGCATGACGATGATCAGGTTCTCTAAAAAATCAGCACTGAAAAACTGGACGGTAACAGCACCGCCCACCGCCCCCAGAAAACTGAAGATAAAACCGGTGACAAGTTCCCTGGGATTCATCAAGCCCAGCCTGGTATAGTTGACGCTGGCGGTCAGGCTGCCGCAGGAACTCTGCAGCTTGTTGGTGGCCAGGGCCTGATGGGGCGGAATGCCCACGGCCAGTAGCGCCGGTACGGTAATAATACCCCCGCCACCGGCAATGGAATCAATAAATCCCGCCAACAGCCCGGCAAGAAAAAGCAGAAAAAGAGTTGCGCTTCCTATGTGCACCCGTGGTCTCCCCTCTTCCCGCCCGACGGCTTTTTTTCAGGCATGTTACATTATTCCAGTGCCGCGTCTTTGTCGCCTCACCCAAAACTGCGCTATTCAGGCCGGGCAAGGGTGACGACCTTGCCCAGCTTGGTATACCGTGGCCCGCCCAGGCGACCGACCGGATCAAGGATTTTAGGAGAAATACGAATCTTTTCTTCGGACTGCTCAAGAACGGCCATATCGTCAATGTAGATGTGATGAATACGGCCGATAATCATGGCATAGGGCCCATTACCTATCTCCTGGACTTCATGCAGGGTGCAGGCCATGGCAACCCTGCTATCAGCCAGCCTGGGCAGACGTGATCCTTCGAAATTCTCAAGCGCAAGCCCCAGCTCCTCCACCTCGGACACACCTGCCGCCAGAGTTGCGGCGCTGGCATTCATGGAATCCAGCTGGCCCCAGGTGGGCAGATGAAGGACAAAATCCTTTCGCTCAATGATATTGGCCCTGGTGTCTTTTAAGGAACCATCGGGCTTTTTACTGATTGAAATCATAAACAGCGGCGGATCGCTGCAGATCGGAGCAAAGTAGGAAAAGGGGGCCAGGTTATAACTGCCGTTTGCATGTTCCGACAATACCCAGGCAATGGGCCGGGGCATGATGGTCTGGGCCATAATCGAATAGATCCGGGAAGGATCCTGTTTTGCGATATCAATATTCATGGTGTAGTCTCAGTTCGGGTTACCGGAACGCATTTTTCATGTACGCGAAGGCCCTCAATGTAACAGCAGCAAATAGCCGATCGCAAGGCCTATCTGCATCAGGGCAAAGGGCAGGGCTTTTTTAACGAACCGGGCAAAGGAAAGGCTCAGACCGTGTTTATGAATGATGGTGACGGCAACCAGGGTTGAGGCTGAGCCGATGGGGGTAATGTTGCCGCCCAAGTTGGCGCCGAAGATAACCGACCACCAGAGCGAAGAATCTCCGGCAATACCCTGACCGGCAAGAATTTTT
>DRLX01000301.1 GCA_011322715.1 Desulfobulbaceae bacterium | reverse complement strand
TTTTCTTCGTTTCTTCGTTTCTTTTTACACGCTGTTTCTTGATTTTTCATTTCTTTTTTTCTTTTGTCTCTTGACAACTCGCGTCCTTCGGGCGAACCTCTGGTACGTCAGTATGTGGGCTCACATGTCCACCTCAAAGAGAGCTGGAATAACGATGTTTTTTTGACCGAGTGTATGACGTAGCGACGGGATTACCCCTGCAACAACAGCCAAATCGTAGTGGGCCTTGATGCAAGAAATGTCGCACTAGAATAGATCAAAACAAAGGCCTTAAAGTAGCGTTATTCTACTCTGACCCTGTTGAATCCACGGATGAAGAAAAAAATACAGATTTTACTCATAGAGGATGATCCGGTCATCACCGAGTTCCTGCGGACAGGGCTCGGATATGAAGGATATGTGGTCTCGGTGGTCGGCACAGGCAACGATGCCTTGGATATACTCCGGGATAGCCCCTTTCATCTGATCATCCTAGATATTATGCTTCCGGACATGGATGGTTTTGACGTCTGTCGCCATATTTGCAACCGGGAGGTGAAAATCCCCATCCTAATGCTCACGGTGCGAAAGGAGGTGGTAGATCGTGTCAGGGGGCTGGACAGCGGCGCGGATGACTACCTGACCAAACCGTTCAGTTTTGACGAACTCCTGGCCCGTATCCGAGCCCTGCTGCGCCGGGCAGGCAATATACGCGAGAATGACAGGATCATATCAGGGACTCTTATCCTGGATACGGGCACGCGGGAAGTACGCAGAAACGGCAGGAAGATCGAACTGACGCCCACGGAATTCAGCCTGCTCAAGCTGTTCATGCACTACCCCGACCGGGTATTCACCAGAGAAACCTTGCTCAACCGGGTCTTGGGTTATACCTATGACGGCGGCACCAACGTGATCGATGTCCATGTAAACCACTTGCGCAAAAAACTTGGCGACCGGCCACCCGTCCTCATCAGAACAGTCTACGGCGTGGGATATGCTTTTCATCCGGACGGGACCTGAGACGACACCATGCGTGCTTCCACAGGAAAATTTTCTCTCACTGCCAAGTTGGTCTTCCTCTATGCGGCCCTTCTCATCACCTCGGTTCTACTGGTCAGCTACTACTCGTACTGGAATATATGGCAGCTCTTTATCACCAGTAAAACCAACCATATCCGCGCCCGATCCAAACCCGTCATCGAACACTGGCTGCACGACCAGGAGATAACCGATGCGGCATCCGTGAATAAAAAATTCACCCGCAGCCATGTCCTCCCACTTGCCCAGGACCTGACCTCGAAAGATACGGTGGCCGTTGTCCTGAACAGGCAAGGCAAGGTCATTGCAAGCGGCAGACGACTGCCCGAAGAACCCACGCCACCGCCCCCCGACGCTCGCTACCTTGCCAGGGCCCTGGCCGGTGAAAACGAAATCACCTACTGGAGCAAGGTGGACGACAGAGCCACTTTGGTCTTCCTGATCCCTTTTCGCCTGCAGCCGGACAGCCCGACCATCTTCGGAGTCATTCAGATGAGCACCTCGCTGACCGGTATCGACCAGATACTTTTCCGATATGGTTCCATGCAGATTGCGGCCGTGGTGGTGATCCTGGTAGGCGGGGTGCTGTGCGGCTACCTGCTGATTCGGTATAGCCTGAGGGATCTGCACAGTTGTGCCGCAACCTGCCGTCAGATTGCCAAGGGGAATTTTAGCCGCAGGACAAGAATGACACAGCGCAGGGATGAGATCGGCCATCTGGCACGATCATTCAACCTGATGATCGACCAGCTGGAGAAGATGTTCGATTCCCAGAAAAGATTTGTCGGCAATGCGGCCCACGAGCTGCTCACGCCGTTGACCGGCCTGCGCGGTTCACTGGAGGTCCTGCTGCGGGGGGCACAGGACGATCCGGAGGCCGTAAACCGGCTCAGCAAGGGAATGTACAGAGAAGTGAACCGGCTGATCAGGATCTGTGATCAGCTGCTGGCCGTATCAAAGCTGGAGAGTTCGTCCCATGTGGAAAAGCAGGAAGTCGAGCTCCGCGCTTTTATGGCCGACTTCACCCGGCTGGCACAGATCCTGGCCCACAACAGGACCGTGGATATCCGACAGGGTCCGCCGCTCACCCTGATGGCAGATCCGGATCTTCTGGAACAGATCCTGTTGAATCTTCTCTCCAATGCTGTCCGCTACTCACCTGCCGGCACCACTATCACCATCTGCTGGAAGGCCCAGGCCCGGACAGCCGAGATCTGGCTTGCCGACCAAGGGGAGGGTATGGATGAAACAACCCTTGCCCACCTGTTCGAGCCGTTTTACCGCGGCAGTTCCGCCCGCAGGACAGAGACCAAGGGCGCGGGCCTGGGCCTCACCCTGACTAAAACCATGGTGGAGGCGCAGGGAGGCACCATTCATGTTAATAGTAGCAGCGGACGGGGGACAACGGTCTCTTTCACCATCCCCCTAGTCTCCACAGTTTCTTGAAAAGCTGGTATACCAACCGAGATTCCTGCCTCCCATAAATGTCACGACGCCCTGTCAGCTTAAGCCCGGGTGGCTGATAGATGTCCCTTCTCCGTCTTCCTGATTTTCTTCATCTTTTCTTAATCTTTCCTTCGATACTTCTTCATGATCTACCATTATAGTTACTGTAGGTTATCCTGAAAACTACTTCTAGGACACGAACAGATACAGACAGAGGAGACAGTCTTCATGAAAACAGGATCAGAGAACAGGATACTATGGATCTATTTGACCATCCTTCTCACGTTTGTAACCAGCTGTGTACCCGGCCCGCCCCCTCCAGCAGGCCTTGGATTTGGGCCTGCAACAGGTGGTATCTGGTTCTTTTACGTAGTGCTGATCGTGTTGGTTGTATGGGCTCTTGTGAAAAAAAACAAAACCGGTCCGTCCGGGCGCGATGAAGAAATAACAAAAAGTCTATACCAGATAAACGAAAGGCTGGAAGAGTTGGAACGGCAAATCCAGCACATCAAAAACTTCACCCAGGGAGGAAGGCATGAATAACAGATTAAAAAAAATCACGCTCGTCTGTATAACTACACTGTTTATCAGCGGTATGGCAATGGCTGAGGCACAGGAAAGGCCTCCCACGATATCATCGCCACCTGTGCTGAGGACGGGTCAGATTGCCCCAGTCCCGGCACAGGTTCCACCACCTCCATCGCCGAACGGCATTCCTGTCCCGCCACCTGCTGCGCAGACCGCGTCGGTTCCACCGCCAGGTGCACCGGCACCGGCAGGACAGGTTCCACCCCCACCTCCGGGGCAGGTAGCGCCACCACCGGCAGGACAGGTTCCACCCCCACCTCCGGGGCAGGTGCCTCCTCCTCCGCGCTGATGGTTTTCCGTCACGGATTCAAGCAAGTGACTGTACGGAGCTCACAAAAACCAGGTTGATATAAGGTTCAGGCCATGATGCAGTGGTTCGTCCGCGGCGGCCACTGCACATGTTGTGGTAACACAACTGGATATGCGAGTTACATTCAAATCACTGTCCCGATATGCCGACGTCCTGTCGGAACAGTGGCTACTCATTATCTCCATTGCCGGCGTTATCGGAACGTCCTTGTATCTCCACCAGCCCCCCTCGCTTGCCAGGGAGGACCTGCAGATCATCTTCATTCTCGCGGTTCTGTTCATTGCGGTCAAGGGTCTTGAGCGAAGCGGCCTACTGGCTTGGCTGTCACAGAAGATCGAACGGGGGGCCTTTCTTCCGGCCAAGCTGGTCTGTGTCACCTTCTTTTTATCCATGCTGGTCACCAATGACGTGGCTCTGCTGGTCATGGTTCCCCTTACCCTGGCACTCAACACGGACCGCAAGGATATTCTTGTCATTCTCGAGGCCCTGGCAGCCAATGCCGGCTCGGCACTAACCCCGTTCGGCAATCCGCAGAATCTGTTCATCTACTGGTACTATCACCTTGAACCACAGCAGTTCATAACCACCATTTCACCGTTTTGCCTGCTCTTCCTTGTCCTGCTAACCCTGGCTGCGTTCAGTGTCCAGCAGAGAAATGCCGTGGTGTCGCACTATCCATCCCTACTGCCGCACCGCACGGCATGGATCTATCTCCTGCTGCTGGTCCTTGTCATCCTGACCGTACTCAGGGTTCTTCCGGTTTCAATCGGCTTTATCGTCGTGGCCTATGCGCTCCTCTTTGACCGAAAGAGTCTGGGCATCGACTATTCTCTTCTCTTTACCCTGATCTGTTTTTTTGTTATCTCAGAAAACATGAAGGGAATCCTGGCCGTCAGGCTCCAACACTCGACCCACGTCTTCTTGTCTTCCGCCCTAGCCAGCCAGGTGATCAGCAATGTTCCGGCGGCCCTGCTGTTCGCCAAGTTCACCCCCCACTGGCAGGCCCTGCTCTGGGGAACCAATGTGGGCGGCTTCGGCAGCCTCATCGGCTCCCTAGCCAACGTCATCGCCTACAGGCTCTACCTGGCCCATGATGAGACCAGCAGGTACCTAGCCTTTACCGGGAAATTTCTTCTCTTCGGCTATACCGCCTTTGCCGTCGGAATCTCCATGTATTTCGTACTCCCCGGATAGAATCGACACGGCTGACGGGAAAAGAGGGGGTGCATTACGCGTTTGG
>DRLX01000300.1 GCA_011322715.1 Desulfobulbaceae bacterium | reverse complement strand
ATCACTGATACCCATATGGTTGCGACCCTTGGCGCTGACGACACCAACCGTCACTGTCTGCAACAGTTCAAAGGGATTACCAATGGCAATGACCCACTCACCGACCTGAATCTTATCGGAATTGCCGAGCGGCAGCACCGGGAGATTTTTACCGTCAATTTTAATGAGCGCAACGTCGGACTGAGGATCGGTTCCAACAACCTTGGCGGTAAATTCACGCTCATCGGCCAGACGTACCGTTATTTTGTCCGCATCCGCGACTACATGATTATTGGTCAGGATGTAACCGTCTTTGGAAATAATAAAACCGGAACCCGCGCCCCGCTGTTTGAAATCATGTTGCCTGGGCATCTTCGGATGCTTAAACCGGGGCCCGAAAAATCGCTGAAAAAATGGATCATTCAAAAAATTATCGGGATTACCCCGCCTGCCGGCAGCATGCACTGATTTCTCCACACCCACAAATACCACCGCAGGTTCAGCTTTTTTCACCACAGCGGCAAAGGCCTTACCTGTCCGGTCAAGCAGGGCAATATTTGCAGAATCATCGCCTGCGAATACACCGGCAGCGGGCAAAAGAAGCAGCAGGGAGGCTATTAATACTACAGCCATGGAATACCTGACCGACATTACTCCAATATTTATTGGTTTATTCATGAAATTCCTCCGAACAAGTCTAAATTCAAGATTACTTCAATAGGGGTATTTAAAAAACAGGATAGCTTACCTCATAATATTTTTTTTATTTACATTGGAACGTTCCTCCCTGTTGATTTCATCAAGATATATAGAGAAAATTTATCCGAGCAATGATTAAATTAAAACCCCGGCAGAAAAATACCTACCGGGGAAAGGAAGAAAAAATACATCAAAACGGAAATCTATTTACACAAAAAAATATATACTCTTTCCTGCATAATGTTACCGTTTTGCTTCATATTGCCAAAATCATGCCAATCGTTTACTTTTGATGTATTTCAATGAAATAATGACATATAAGTTGTATATTACACTGTAACAATGGATCTCAAATGTAAAAAATTTATACAGGATCATCTACTTGTGGGGAATATTTACCCAGATACACAGTCGATATGTTAACGGCTTTTCATTAACCAGTTAGTCAGGAGGAAAATTTGAAAACTGCAAGAAACTATTCCCCCAGGGTACTCATCCTTGGCGGAGGATTTGCCGGTATAACTGCAATGCAAAATCTCAAGAGCGCATTGGGAGACAAGATAAACGTTATCATATGTGACAATCGGCAAACCAGCTTGAACAAGCCCAGGCTGCCGGAGGTCGCCATGGACGGGGAACCGGTCAAACATGTACGTTTTTCTCTACAGGCCGCCGCCGACTCTTTGGGATACACATTTATGCGGGCAAAGGTTGAAAAGATAGACCCGACCGGAAAGCAGATCTATTTCGACAATGGAAAACTCCTGTCCTATGACTATTTACTTATTGCCGTCGGGGTAAATAAAAATTACTCCGCCATACCTGGTTTTGAAGAATATGGATACTCGGTTTGTGATGATGTTCACGCACCGCGTTTATGGGAGCGCCTGAAAAATTTTGAGGGTGGACCGGTTGTTACCGGTGCCATGCCATACAGATCCGGTACCCGGATAAAGGCGCCAAAGCTCATGACTCCATGTGAGGGCCCGATTGGAGAAATTATTTTTATGTTGGATTATTACTTGAAGAATAAAGGACTGCGACAAAAAAGTCCTATTACGGTCTTCACCCCGGCAGACATTTTCTTTGAGGATGTCGGAGCCAATGTCCATAAAGACGCCGAGGCGCTGCTGAAACAACATGATATTCATGTTATGACGAATAAAATAATTTCCCGCATAGAAAAAGATCATGTCGTTTTCAAAGACGGCGCAACAATGGAGAGCGCCCTTACCATTATCATTCCGGAATACAAGGCCCATTCATTTATTCAAGATGCAGGATTAGGTGATGAGGAGGGATTTATTCCAACGGATAAACAGATGCGACATCTTGATTATCCGGAAATCTTTGCGGCCGGTGACGCAACCGCTCTCTCGGTACCGAAGCTGGGCCATCTAGCGGTCATGCAGGCGGAAATCGCCGCATGCATGATTGCCGGAGAACTTGGCGGAGATGTGGAAATACCCGAATACAAACCTGCCATCCTCTGCATAATGAATCGTGGCCCGTTGGAAGCAACCATGATTTATTCGACCTATTTATTCGGCGGCAAGATTGACAAGACCCTCGACGGCCCTATTCCCTTTCTTATGAAATGGGGTTTTGACTTTTATTACAATTATACTTTGGGTCATATGCCGCCGAAGATGGGAGAAAAACTCCTTGAAAAACATTTCGAAAAACAGGCGGAGGACTCCATCTGACAGGGACATTGTATTGTCGAGAAAAAGATGTAAACCGGTTGCGGCGAATCGCTCCATCTCTGCTGTATCAACGCTCGACAGACCAGAACAATTCAACTTTATTCGTTGTTGAAGTGCTTTCCGTCTCGACGGAAAAACCGTCGGGCAGTTGATAATGAATTGTAAAAACACTTTCAGAATCAGTTAATCCTTTGCCGTAACCGACATAAAGATTTTTATAAATCTCTTTGCTTATCACGAGCGAATAACCTTTTGTTTCTTCGCCTTTTTCAAGACTTACATTAAGACCTGTTTTCTTTTCGATGGTATCAAGAACAGAGTCCCCCACTCCCATACTCAACGCTGACACGGCTGTGCCGAGCAGAGATCGTTCGGCGCCATTGCTTTGGGACACATTATGACCAACCAGTAAATAAGCCGGAATATCGGATTCATCCATGGACGGACTTGAAAAAAGATCTATCTTCATTTTAGAAACCCTTCCGCTCAGCTGAACAATAAAAAACCATACCTTTAAAAACTGATGTGATGTCCCGCTTTTTTTGTGCCCGGCAAGCTTTCCCCCGAATGTTGTTTGACCTTCGACACAGACCTTGACGATACACACACCTCTGATTCTTTATCGCACTAAACCAACATACCCTGT
>DRLX01000299.1 GCA_011322715.1 Desulfobulbaceae bacterium | reverse complement strand
GAACAGTCTTCCGGGCTCAATCAGCAGATTCTTGAGCTGGCGTCATCTCTTGCATTATCGTAATTTGCCGAACTTCATATTGTGCACGCGTGGACCGCCTGGGGTGAGGGCCTGTTGAATACTCCCCGTTTCAGTCTAGCGAATAATGAAGAGGTTGCCGACTGGGTGGAGAAACAGCGATCGGCCGATGCAGAAAAAATGCAACAACTGATACAAAGCCTTGAGCAAGTTCTCGGGTCAAAGACTCGCGAGTATATCAAGCCGCAGATTCACACCATTAAGGGAGAGCCCCATCGTATTATTCCACAGGTTGCAAGGGAAATAGGGGCGGACCTTGTTGTGATGGGGACGGTTGCCCGTACCGGAATCCCCGGACTTATTATGGGCAACACAGCGGAAACCATATTGAACAGGCTTGACTGTTCAGTCCTTGCAGTCAAACCGCCGGGATTTATTTCCCCGGTAACTCTTGAGGAACAATAATATGGAACGATTCAAGAATATCCTGGTTGTCCATGAAGATGGTGAAAATGGTCGGGCTACCCTGGCAAGGGCTGTTGAGCTGGCCGATCGCAATGGCGCCGACCTGACATTGATCCGAATTATCGACCAAATTCCCGATGACTATAAAATGCTGATTACCGCCATGACACCTGATGAAATCATGCAGGAGTCCGTCCGGGAACAGGAGAAAAAACTGACACAATATGTATCATCGTTTGCCATTCCCATAAGCGTACAAGTCTCCTCCGGCAGGGAGTTTATTGAAATCATCCGGCAGGTACTGAAAAACGGGCATGACCTGGTGATCAAGACCGCCCGGGGCATGACCTCCTCGTGGGGCATGCTGTTCGGCAGCACGGCCATGCATTTGCTCCGTAAATGTCCCTGTCCTGTCTGGCTGGTCAAGCCCGGGAGTGGGGAGCGGTATCGCCGGATCATGGCAGCGGTGGATGTGGCGCCACCGGAAATCGGAGAAAATGATTTGAATGTAAAAATTATTGAGCTGGCAGGTTCACTGGCCCGACTGGAAAAGAGTGAACTTCATATCGTCCAGGCATGGGAAAAACCGGATGAAACCTTTCTCTCCGATCATATGAACAATACGCTGGGCGATATGAATATCCTTCTCCATGAGTCGAAAAACATGCATATCCAGCGGCTGCATGATTTTCTGGATGATTTTGATCTGCAGGGCCTGCAGTATCAGGAACATGTGATTCCGGGTTGGGCTGATGATGTTATTCCTGAATTTGCCGGAGAAAAGAATATTGATCTCATTGTCATGGGAACAGTATGTCGAACCGGAATCGCCGGTTTTTTCATGGGCAATACCGCTGAAAAAATATTGCACAGGGTAACCTGCAGTGTTCTTGCGGTCAAACCCGATGATTTCACAACACCTGTCAGCCTGGAAAAATAGATTCATCCTTTACAGATGTCCCATCCTTGCCCGGCGCCGTTTTTCAGTTGCCGGAAACAGGGTGGCATCGGTGTGGGGCAGAAACAGGGAGGCCACGTAATGGTCCCGGTAGGAGGGGACCTCGGAGAGTTCAAAGCCGGTCATGCGCTGCATGGCGGCCACCACGTCCCTGCGGATATGGTTGGAGAGTTCGCTCATCCGGCAGCCCATCAGCGAGCCGTTGCCCACATAGATCATCTTGTCGGTATCCATTTCCGGTAGCAGACCGACGGTGATGGCGCTGTCAAGATCAATGTAGGAACCAAACCCCCCGGCCAGGATCACCTGCTCAAGATCATGAACGCTCAACCCGACCTCGGCCAGCAGGGTCTGGATACCGGCATGGATGGCGCCCTTGGCCCGGATAAAGTTGTCGATATCCACCTCGGTCAGGACAATGTCCTGGCCGGTTCCTGATTCTTCCGCCCGGACGACCACATATTCCCAGCCGGAACGTCCGGGTCGTATCCGTTCATTGTTGCAATTGCGGTTGAAGCGGCCGCGCTGATCCAGAACGCCGGCCTCAAACAGCTCCCCGATCATGATCAGCAGGCCGGAGCCGCAGATTCCTTTGGCCGGTTTGGCGTCAATGGTCATGGACATCGGTTCCAGGGTCTCTTGATCTATGGAAAAATCCTCGATGGCCCCGGCCGCGGCCCGCATGCCGTGCAGGATGCCGCCGCCCTCAAAGGCAGGTCCTGCGGAACAGGCGGCGCTGGCCAGCCAGTCGCGGTTGCCGATGACAATCTCGGCGTTGGTGCCGATGTCGATAAAAAGGGTAATTTTGTCGGTCCGGTACATGCCCGACCCCATGACCCCGGCCACGATATCTCCGCCGACATAACTTGAAACCGCCGGATAGATAAGGGCTATGGCCTGATCACCCAGCGCCAGGTCGATATCGGTCGCCCGGATGGGCGGGTAAAAGCTGGACACCGGCACATAGGGCGCCCGCCGGATATTGTGGGGCTCAAGTTCCAGCAGCAGGTGGGTCATGGCCGTATTGCCGGCCATGGTGATGGATGATATCTCACCCCGGTCAACTTTTTGTTTTTTAAGCAGGCGGTCAATGATTTCATTGATACTGTCGGTCACCAGTTCATGCATGCGGGCAAGACCATCACCTTTTTCCGCATATATCATCCGGGAAATCACGTCCTCGCCATAACTGATCTGCCTGTTATAACAGCCGCCCTCGGCCAGAATTTTGCCCGAATTTTTATCAATGAGCTGGCCGTAGATTGTTGTGGTGCCGATGTCAACGGCCAGGCCGAAATTGCGGTTTGTCCAGTTGCCCGGTTGCACCTGGGTAAGCCTGGCCCGCGCCTCCCGGTTGACCGGTCGGGCAAGGGTGGCCGTGATTCTGAAATCATCCTCGCGAATTGTCCTGCGCAGGGTTCGCAACACATTAAGGCCAATCTGGATATGGCGCTCGCCGTACTGCGCCTGCATGGCCTGGATGAGGCGGGTGGCATCGGAGCGGTGGTCACCTGCATCGGGCCGGGGCAGTTCCAGGAAAAATTTTTCCACCGGCGGCGTAAACAGACCAGCCTCGCGCAGGGAGTCAATGTCAAAGGTATGTTTGGATGCCCGGTGATGCTCAGGGACTTCGGTGCCGAGCTGTCCCTTCTTCAGCCCGGCGCCATCAAGAATACGGATGCATACATCGGCGTTGATCCGGGCGGTGCAGGCCTGGCGAATTCCCCGGTCAATCTCCTCGGGAGAGAATTTTTCACTGATTCCCCCATCCACCGTGCCCGATTCCAGCAGGACCCTGCATTTGCCACAGACGCCGGTACCGCCGCAGGAGGCATTGATGTGCAGTCCGGCCCTGCGGGCGGCCCGGATAACGGTGGTCCCCTGCTCCACGGTAACGGTTCTGCCCGAGGGCTGAAATTTTATGACAAAGGTGCTCATGGATTGTCCGGCTCCGGCATCTCGGCGGCGGTAAAGACAGGGCCGTCCACGCATATCAGCCTGCCGCCCGAGTGACAATGTCCGCAGATTCCCACTCCGCATTTCATTCGCCGTTCCAGAGTGGTGAAGATGCGGTCCGCCGGTATTCCCCTTTCCTTAAGCAGGCCGATGACAAAACGAATCATGACCCCCGGG
>DRLX01000298.1 GCA_011322715.1 Desulfobulbaceae bacterium | reverse complement strand
CCGTTGCCCAGGTATCTTGTACTGTCCGGGGCATCGTTCCAGGTGCCGTTCCCTTCAAAAAAGGCAAAGGCCAGGGCATTTTCAACGGTCCCATCCCAATCATTCGGTTCTCCCCACGCCCAGTTGGTATAGTTCCACGCCTCGCCGGTTATCCAGTGCCATCCTTCATCAGGAGCGGCTCCGTCATCCTGGTAGCCGCCCAGCCAGATCGGGCGATCCTCAATGCCCAGGTTGAAAATAAAGTCATTTTCCGCATTCGATGTAATGGTGGCAAGATAGGCGTCGGGTCCATAAAGAGAGGAGGCGTCCGCATTGGCCTCGTCCCAGGTGATTCCTTCATCATCGATAAACTCATACCAGTGGCCGTTGCCGCCGGAAGCTGTTGACCATTGTATCGGGGTGGCATGGGCGGGAGCGGTCAGGAAGATGAGCGACAGTGCCGCCAAAAAGAGAGTATGTTGTTGTTTCATGACATTTACCAGATGTTAATTTGTTTAAAAAAGTACGGTTGTATCTCTTGTCAAGCAATTACCATGCCTGGATTTTAAAAGATGCTTTAGTAGGTGTAACTTATAGAATATATGTATATTGTTCAGGTTGAGGCGGAAGGAGAAGGTGGGCCATTAAATCATAATTTCCGTTTTTCCGTAAAGTTAAGTTCGTTTTTCCGGAATTGACGGGAATGATGTTCGGGAAAAAGGGTTTTTGGGTAGGGGGTGTGAAGAAAGAATCTGGATAAACGAGGCCGAAATTATTTTTGATACTTGCGGACGGCCCTGTTGTGTTCTTTCAGGGTGGTTGAGAATTGATGGCTGCCGTTATTTTTGGAGACAAAATAGAGGGCGGGAGAAGCTGCGGGATGAAGTACTGCTTCCAGGGCGGCCCTGCCGGGATTACATATAGGGCCTGGAGGCAATCCGTTGATAACATAGGTATTATAGGGTGTTGGCCGTCGGAGGTCTTTCCTGGTCAGGTTGCCGTTAAAATCAGGCAGGCCGTAGATGACGGTTGGATCGGACTGCAGACGCATGGATCTGTTCAGCCGGTTGAGAAATACCCGGGCGATCAGCGGCCGTTCGGCGGGATTGGCTGTTTCCTTCTCCACGATGGAGGCAAGGGTGACGATCTGATGCCGGGTAAGGCTGGATTTTTCCTGGGACGCTATTTCTTTCCAGAGGTGGAGGAAACGGTGAACCATAGTGCTAATAATGGTTGTAGCGTTGCTTTTTCCCCGCACCAGCGCATAGGTATCCGGAAAGAGATAGCCTTCGAGTTGGTTCTGTTGGAGGCCAAGATGATGAATAAATGCAGGGTCCCGGCACAGGGTAAGAAATTCTTCCCTGCTCACCCAGCCATTTTCGGCAAAAACGGCCGCAACTTCCTCCATGGTCAGCCCTTCGGGGATGGTCACCAGGTGTTGAACCGCTTTGCCCCCGGCAAGGAGATCGAGAACTTCAGCCGGTCGCAGGCCTCGGGGAATGGAAAATTCCCCGGCCTGCAGTCTGGTTCCTGCATGGGTAAGGCGGGCAAGAACCAGGAACCGAATATCATTACGGATGAGTTCATGCTCGGCCAGTAGAGTGCCGATTTTCCGGACGCCGGCGCCTCTGGGAATAACGACGGTCACTTTCCCGGAGCCGGGGGCCGGGGTGGTGACATACAATGCATACCAAGCACCGAAACCTCCGGCAACAAGCAGAAAAAGACCCAGACTCCAAAACAGCAACGAACGCATTTTCAGACTACTCTGAACAAGAATCCCGGCCTGATATTATCCCTTTTTCTTTTTTTTCTTTTTCCCGCCCACGTTTTTCTTCGGTGTTCCCTTGTTATTCAGCTCCCCCAGGGCGATTTCGACAACCTCGTCCATGTGTTTTACCGGCATGAAGGTAATCTTTTTGCGGAGTTCCTCCGGGATATCCACCAGATCCTTTTCATTTTCATCGGGAATGATAATTGTGGTAATACCGGCCCGCAAGGCGGCCAGCGCCTTTTCCTTGAGCCCGCCGATGGGAAGGACCCGACCACGCAGGGTCACCTCACCTGTCATGGCCACACCTTTTTTCACGGGTTGGCCGAGAATCGCCGAATACAGGGCCGTTGTCATTGTGATACCGGCCGATGGCCCGTCCTTGGGGATGGCGCCGGCCGGTACATGGATGTGGATATCAATGGTGTCAAAATATTCCGGTTCCACATTAAGCATCGTATTGCGGCTACGGCAGTAGCTGAGCGCAGCCTGCGCCGATTCCTTCATCACATCACCCAGCTGGCCGGTAAGGATCAGTTTGCCCTTGCCGGGCAGAATCGTGGTTTCAATGTGCAGCAGTTCACCACCGACCTCGGTCCAGGCAAGGCCGACCACCAGGCCGGGCTGGGACAGGGTGTCCAGTTCGGTTTCCGGTAGATATTTGAGCGGGCCAAGGTATTTGGACAGGGTGTTTTTTGACACCGTATACGGACCTTTGCCCCCTTCGGCGATCTTGCGGGCGATCTTGCGGCAGATTTTCCCCAGTTCCCGTTCCAGGTTCCGTACCCCGGCCTCGTGGGTGTAATGGCTGATGATCAGTTTCAGGGTGTCGTCATTAAGTCTGATCTGCGAAGGCCGCAGGCCGTTTTCCCTGATCTGCCGCGGCAGCAGATAGCGACGGGCAATGACCATTTTTTCTTCCAGGGTGTAGCCGGAGAGCTGGATCACCTCCATCCGGTCAAGAAGCGGCCCCGGAATGGTATCAAACCGGTTGGCCGTGGTAATGAACATGACCTTGGACAGGTCAAAGGGCAGGTTCATATAATGGTCGGAAAAGGTGTTGTTCTGCTCGGGATCGAGCACCTCCAGCAGGGCCGAGGAGGGATCGCCCCGGTAATCATCGCCGATCTTGTCGATTTCATCGAGCATGAAAACCGGATTGTTGGTCTTGACGTTTTTCAGCCCCTGCAGAATACGGCCGGGCAGGGCACCGATATAGGTGCGCCGGTGGCCTCGGATTTCCGCCTCATCCCTCATGCCTCCCAGCGACAGGCGGTAGAACTTTCGGCCCATGGCCTTGGCAATGGCCTGGCCAAGGGAAGTCTTGCCCACGCCCGGAGGACCGACAAAGCAGATGATCGGCCCCTTGGTCTTTTTATTGAGCTTGCGCACGGCCAGATATTCCAGGATCCGTTCCTTGATCTTGTCAAGGCCGTAATGGTCCTCATCCAGGACCCTGGCCGCCTCTTTCAGGTCGAGACGGTCTTTGGATGATTTTTTCCAGGGCAGATCCAGAAACCAGTCGAGATAGGTGCGGACAATATTGGCCTCGGATGCGTCCGGGTGCATCATCTCCAGTCGTTTGAGCTGCTTTTTCGCCTCCTTTTTGGCGTACTTGGGCATCTTTTTCTTTTTCAGGCTTTTCTTGAGCTCATCGATTTCCTGGGAATAGGCGTCCTCATCGCCGAGTTCACGTTTTAAGGCCTGCATCTGTTCCCGGAGAAAATATTCCCTCTGAGACCGGGACATCTCCTCCTTGGCATCGGACTGGATCTTGGCCTGGACCGTTGACACCTCAAGTTCCTTGTTGAGCAGGTCCGCCACCAGCTTCAGCCGTTGCACCGGGTCAACGGTTTCCAGGATCTGCTGTGACTCGGCAATCTTGAGACGCAGGTTGGAACCGACCAGATCTGCCAGGCGGCCGGGTTCCTCGATGTTGTTGATGATCATCATCAGGTCCGAAGACAGGATGCCGCGCAGGGACATTATCTTTTCCGTCTGCTCGCGCACGGTTCGCATCAGCGCTTCGACTTCGACGGAGATTTCTTCGGTTTCCTGCTCAGGTACAAGGTCGATGGCTACCCGGTAATGGGGTGATGTCTGCTCGTATTCCCGAATCTTTGCTTTGGACAGGGCCTGGACCAGTACCTTGAGCCTGCCGTCGGGAAGCTTAAGGGTGCGCATGATCATGGACACCATGCCGACCTGGTAGATATCGTCCGGTTCCGGTTCGTCCTTGGTGGCATCTTTCTGGGTGCCCAGCATCAGCAATTTGTCACCGCTCATGGCATCATTGACCGCCTCTATGGAGCCGGGACGACCGACAAAAAGCGGGATAATCATATAATTAAAAACCACAACATCACGGACGGCCATCATGGGCAGCGATTCCGGGATCTCCATATCCTGGGTATTTTCGCCAAAATCATCCATGCTTGTGGATAGTGCATCATCAAATTCCACAGTTTCCTCCTCTCTGCAGCCTGTGGGCTGAGGCAATAGCTCCCGTTTCGGGATTGATAATTTGTTCTATCTGTCTGTTAAACCGGTATCTTTTCGTCAGGATAGCTGTCTGTGCCCACGGAAGTTGAGTGTTCGGATCAGCTTAATTTATTGAAAGTAAACACAACATGGACACAAGTCAAGGAGGGCTGAGGTAAGGGGAGAGCATTTTTTTCTTGAATAAATGACAAAGGATCAATATATGACGAGAAAGTTCCTGTTTTTTACTGGATTTTTCTGCTTGGAAAGATGAATGCGCTCCGGGTACTCAGCTCGTTTTTCAAGACGACAACTCTCGGCCGCCGTGGCCGTCTTTCTTCCCTTTTGATGCAATCGGGGTGTTATTATGTTCGATGTCGGTTCATATTTTGACTTGACCACCTTTGCCCATACGGAGATTTTTTCCGGGACGGAGTATGTCTGGGACGGGCTGAAAAATTTGCGGGCGTATATGGATGGATATACCGCCGCTCCCCTTGTTCATCCAGGGTTGACGCTCGGGGTGCCGCTCAGGCAGCCTCTTGTCCTGCACCACGGAATCTTAAGCTGCAGCCGCGAGTATGAATTTATTCTCGATGATCCCGGTAAGGGTAAACTGAAGGTCCTGCAGAATGGCCAGTTACTGCGAGGGGCCTCTGTTCTCATGGCGGGGGCCGTGCTTCTCGGGCGGCGGATCTATATCGGCGAAGGGGTGCTGGTGGAATCCGGCGCCCTGATCAAAGAGCCGGCCATTATCGGAGATCAGACCGAAGTGCGCCAGGGCGCCTACCTGCGGGGGTATTGTCTGGTGGGAGATCGTTGTGTGGTGGGGCATACTACCGAGGTAAAACATTCAATTTTCTTCAACGATGCCAAGGCCGGTCATTTTGCCTATCTCGGTGATTCGATTCTCGGCGCCCATGCCAACCTCGGCGCCGGAACTAAATTTGCCAATCTTCGTTTTCTTGGAGGGAATATTCAGGTGAAAAGTCCTGACGGCCCGGTTGATACCGGCCTGCGAAAATTCGGCGCTATTCTTGGCGACCGGGCCCAGACCGGCTGTAATTCAGTGACCAATCCCGGCACCATTCTTGGTCCGGATTCCATTCTCATGCCCAATACAACGGCACCTTCGGGTTTTCATTCCGCCAAATCCGTGATACGGTAACAGGTTTTGCCTGCTGCCGTTTGCGCATTTTTTCCGCCCGGTCACCATATTCATACAGGGCAAAGAAAAAGGCAAACAGGATGCCGATGGTGAAAAAAATCCTGAGGATCCTGTCCCAGGGCGGGGTGGCTCCGCTGAGATGGCGGAGGATGACGATCAGCACATAGGTAAAACCTACGGCATACGGCAGGGTCGTCATAATTTGCAGAAAGGTGCCGGAGGCAATGGTGGCCAGGTCCGGTCCGGTGCGGATGTGAAAAAGAAGGTAGGCCAGGGCCGTTAAGACAAAAGTAAGTTTTTCTCGAAAAGTTTTCATATGAAGAAGGAAAAAAAGAGTAAAAAAGTATCAGCGTGTATTTTTCCGGAAACCGTTCCGGACGATGCTATTCTCTTCCCCCTTGTACATGTTTTTCATCCGCTTGTCTACTGCCGGGCCGTGGAGGAGGATGAAATACCCGAGGAGCTGGAATCCCCTTTGCGCAATCAGTTGGAAGAGTTGTGCCTTGCCTGTAAACACGTTCCCTCTCCTTTGGGCGAAAATCGGAAACGATTCCTCAGCCTGATTCAGGACCTGGCGACAAAGAAGGATGATTATGCGTTCCAGTTGAAAAATCTTGCCCTGTCCGGCATCGGTCGCGGCACACGTTCGCAGAGAGAATCGAAAACCTCAATCATTGACAATCTGCTGCAGGAACAACGGATTACCGATCAGACAGGTGAAGAACGGGAGATGCTTCTGTGGCAGGCCCGACTGGTGCTGAAACTCGGTGAAATATTCGATGCGGAGCAGCTTGGCCTGCATCGGGAAATGGAGCGAATCGCACAAAAAGAGCAGGGTCTTTTTTCCGAGCTGCGCCGGGAGCAGTCGGAACCTTTTTCGCTCACAAAAAAATTACAGGCGGGCGATACTCGTGCCGATGGACTACCAAAACTCCGATTAAAGGCCTGGTCCAGGCTGCTCTGCCTCGGTTCAGGTGTTCCGGAGGATTGTTCCTGCTTTGTGACCACCAACCAGGATGCGGTGGATTTGCTGGTCGAGAAATATGAACGGGATGGAAAAAATCATGCCCGGAAGCTTCCTGTCATTCTTCTGCCCGCTCGATATACCGAAGAGACATGGCTGAAAAAAATACAGGATTTTCAGGATCAGGGCAGGGAACTGCTTGCCGCCCTGACCGACATCCTGCGTGATGGTGATGCCTTTTCCGGTGATGCTGATATGTTCAGCTCCGGAGACGGAACCTGGGCACAGCTGCTTGATGCGGTGTACCCCCGATCCGTCCATGGGAGATGCCGCCTGCATCTGTATCGGCTTGGGGCTGCCGAGAGTTGTGAGCTTTTTATGGAGACCTTTGGTCGGGAAGATGAGCAGGCCCGAGGATTGAAAAAGAGCGCCAAAGGGCTCCAGGTCGGTTGGCTGGAGTTGCCGGAGAGTTAACCCGCATATTTCACAAAGGTCGTCGCGAAAGGCCTGAAAAGGCCATGAATGCAGATAGCGAACGCAGTGAGACCTTCGAGGAACAGCGTAAAAAGGTCCGCAGACATATTGAAATGTT
>DRLX01000297.1 GCA_011322715.1 Desulfobulbaceae bacterium | reverse complement strand
TGAGGCACGATGTGCTGTGCCTTGACATAAATCAGGGATGCACAGGGTTCTTATACGGCCTTCTGCAGTCGTTCTTGCTGCTTCAGTCGGGGTTGCGCAGGGTGGTCTTGCTGAGTGCCGATACCCTAAGCCGGCGGTGCTGTCCGCGCGACCGCAACACCTACCCGCTTATCGGTGATGCGGCTGCTGTCACGGTCGTGGAGGATGCGCATAGGGATGGCAGAGAGATATTTATGAACCTGCAATCAGACGGTTCACGCAGCGGGTGGCTTATTATACCTGCTGGTGCCTTCCGAATGCCATCCAGCGAACAGACCCGGAGAGCCAGGACCATGCCTGATGGCAACCAGCGGAGTGACGAGGATTTCTACATGAACGGCACGGGAATATTTACATTTACTCAAACGGATGTTCCTGCAGCAATAAGGGCCCTGTTCCGATCCGCGTCGATGACCATGGACGAAATCGATTATTTCATATTCCATCAGCCTAACCGGTTCATGCTTGAGAAACTGGCTGACAAGCTGGGCGTCCCGCGGCAAAAGATGCCAGATAATATCGTCGAGAAGTTCGGTAATCCCAGTTCGGCATCGATTCCCCTGACCATCTGTTACAACATGGGACGGATCCTGCTCGAGAGGGATCAACTCGTCTGCATGTCGGGTTTCGGTGCAGGGCTTTCGTGGGGTGCACTGATCATGAATCTCGGTCCCCTGAAGTTCTGTGACCTGATAGAGAAATGAGGTTGATATATCTGTTGAAGAGACTGGTGTTTCAGGTTAAAGTAAACGGCCTGAAGAACGCATTCAAGGAGATGATATACAGGGACAGGAAGATAATCGTTATTGAAAAAGAGATCGCTTATGAGGAAAATGTATACAGGGATGATGACACGGACTTCATAATAATAGACCAGTTCAATTACGGGGAAATGAAGCGGAAGTTTAATCTTGGGAACATGGAATACTTTGTCGGGAAGAATGCCAGATGTATGGTTGCCGTAAAGTACGGTATGTGTGCGGGCTATCAGTGGTGGACACAAGACAACGGGTTCAGGGACTTGAGGAAGCTTAGATTGAACCTGAAGGGGAATGAGGCATATCTGTTTGACTTGTTTGTCTTTCCTGAGCACAGAGGCGGCAATGTGCCCAAGAGCCTTGCCGTTGAGACATTCAATCACCTGTGCTCCTGCGGTGTCAACAAGTTCTACGGTTTCTACTTCAGTGACAACCTGAGGGCACTCTGGTGGCACAGGGCGTTTCTTAAGGCAAAGGAGATAAACAAAATTAAGATGCAGCGGTTTTTATTCCTGGAGATCGTTGACGGGAGGCTGTTTGTATAAGACCGGTGGTTCGGCGGGGAAACACAAACGGAGCTGTATTGTTTTGTAATAGCATTCTGAAGACTTAAAAGTGCAGGGGATATCCTAAAAGCAAAAACTCTATTAGAAGTTTTAAAAAGGTTGTTTGAAAGGTTAGCCGTTGGATTTTCCAAAAAAGAAATTATGTATAGAGCCTTGATTAAAACTCGCAAGCTCGGGTTTGTCTTGTCGAACCTTGGCTATAGTAATACGGTTAAGTTGGCTTTGAATAGTCTTTTATCGCTGAACCACTATTATGTTTTAAAAAAAAATTTAAATTCCAAGGATTTCGAGAAAGAGACAAGATCAAAAAATATTGTAATTACAAAGTTGGATGATAATGACTTGAATGAAATAATTAGGATGATCAAGAGTATGGATGCAATTGAGAGGAAAGAGGTTGTTTCAAGAGTATTGTTTTATAGATCGGGATTCAAGAATTGTTATGTTGCAAAGACCATCGAGAATGAAATTGCATATATCCAGTGGTTGATTTATCCATCTGAAAATTCAATCATCAAAAAGCATTTTCAGAAAAGATTTTACCTCTTGGAAGAGTTTCAAGTAATGATTGAAAATGCCTTTACCTTTCCAAAGTTTAGAGGGCTTGGTATCATGCCTGTCGTAACCAAAGAATTGATGAAGCGCGCAAGAGAAAGAGGTTATAAAAGTGCGATATCTTATATACGGAAGGATAACATTATTTCCTTGAATGAATTCATGAGGTTGAATTTTAAAATTACAGAGTTGTTGAAAGAATATAAGTTCTTAGGTGTTGTAAAGCGAAACTTGTAGCCCGAGCTGCATCTGATGCATGTTCTCCAGGAGAGGGTTTATAAAAAGAGCCGTTTTAGCAGGTGTCCTGCTTGCTTCCGGGTCAGACGCTTCGGCAGGAATGCCGGTGCGTAAAGGCACAAGAACGACTCTTTGCACATTGTACAGAGCTGTTAATGGAAGACCTGATGAGAATCTTGCCAAAGTCATTGAGATGATGGGAGGAGTTGAAACCCTCATCGGCTCTGACGATGTTGTGATTATTAAGCCGAATGCTCAATGGTGGAATCAGGGCGCTCCCAATCTGTTGGCTCTAAAGACTTTCATTGATGCGATCATGAGCCGTCCCGGTGGCTTTTTCGGTGAAGTGGTCATTGCGGAGAACTGCCATCGTGGAGCGACTCCATGGAAATCCTTAAATTCGGGCTGGGCACATTCTTTTCAGTGGAATTCTGATATTCCTCGGGTGGAAAATCTGAACGATTTTTCCAATCATTTGAAAAAGAAGTACGGTGCGAGGTTCTCAACTGTTCATTGGATTGATGTTGCTCATGGCGGCAGGCGAGTGTTCGGCCCTGCAGACGGAAGTGGGTATGTATACTGTGACGGTACGGGTGGAGTGCCATTAATAACGTGTGAAAATGGTTCCAAGGGAGAAAAGTTTCGGTCTACTATAATGACATACCCTGTTTTTTCCACAGATAAAGGGACGATCATAGATTTCAAGAACGGTATCTGGAAAAAGGGTGCTTATACAGGGCAGCCTCTTAGACTGATCAATTTTGCCGCCATGAACCATCATAGCACCTACTGTGGAGCTACAAGTGCCGTTAAGAATTATCTCGGAGTCGTTGATCTCAGCGGCGGGCCTGATCCCCACATCAAAGGTCTCCTGACGGGTGGTTATTACAATTTTCATTCTTTTCCCTTCGATAAGTGGGCTCCAGGGCCTGAACGCGGAATGTTGGGGAAAGAAGTCGGCACTTTCATGAAGACAATCAGAAGGGCGGACCTGAATATTACCACGGCTGAATGGGTTGGCCTTTCTTCACGTACCGACCCTCCCGTGGCGCGTACACGTGCTGTTCTTGCATGTACGGACAGCGTTGCTCTTGACTATCATGCTGCAAAATACATACTCTATCCGAACTCAAGGATTCCGGTTCATAATCCGGATAATAAGAGTGGTCCGCTGCATCATTACCTGTTGAAATGTGCCGAAGCGGGTGGTTTTGTCTATGATGAAGAGAATGTAGGGATAAAATCCTTCAATTTCAGGACAGGCTCATTTCAGAAGGATGACGAGTTGATCGTTCTCGGAGATAAGCGTTGGGGAAACAATATTAAGCCTCTCCTGAAATATTTCATCCTGAAATATTTCATAGGTTGATAAGAACAGTTTTGACGCAATTATGTGAACATACCGGTTAGGAATAATAGGTCGAAAGAAACCATGGACGTTAGGCAATTGAAGAAGGAAATGATGGACCATCTTGATACTGTACGGGAATTTGTGGTTGAAAGCTTCCTGTTCGGAGATGAGGGGCCATTGAAAGATGATACTTCATTTCTTGAAACCGGCATTATTGATTCAACCGGTATAATTGAGCTTGTAAGTTTCTTGGAGACAACTTTCAATATAAACATCAAAGATGAAGAGATTGTACCCGGCAACCTTGATAATCTGAATAACATCGCCAATTTTCTCGGTAACAAACTTGTAGAGCAGAATAAGCTTTGTACTGAATAGCCGGATGTTTCTACGGACACCCCTAATCAAATCGTCTTTAGACAACTTGTACTCATGAACATTCCATTTGTTGACCTGAAGGCTCAATACGAGAGCATAAAGAGCGAGATAGACAGTGCTATATCCGAGGTGATCGCAGGATCGGCGTTTATCGGCGGTCCCCATGTCAAGGCATTCGAGAGAGCGTTTGCCGAGTTCTGCGGGGTTAAACACTGCATCGGAGTTGGCAACGGCACGGATGCCCTTTACATAGCCCTTAAAGCCTTGGGTATAGGCAAGGGTGATGAGGTAATAACCGCTGCAAACACCTTCATCGCAACCTCAGAAGCAATAACAATGACAGGGGCAAGGGTGGTATTCGTTGATATAAATCCAGTTACTTACAACATTGATGTTGAAAAACTCGAAGAAAAGATAACATCAAGAACCAGGGCGATTGTACCTGTCCATCTCTATGGGCAGCCTGCGGACATGGATCCCCTTCTGGACATAGCCCGGAGTAACAACCTCAAGATAGTAGAGGATGCAGCACAGGCCCACGGTGCGATATACAGGGGCCGCACTGTCGGTTCGATCGGAGACATGGCCTGTTTCAGTTTCTATCCCGGTAAGAACTTAGGTGCCTATGGCGATGCTGGCGCCATCGTGACCGATGATGACGAACTCGCCTTAAGGGCGAGAATGACGGCCAATCACGGCAGAATTGACAAGTATGACCATGAAATGGAGGGCGTCAACAGCCGATTGGACGGGTTGCAGGCGGCGATCCTCGGGGTTAAGCTGAGGCATCTTCCCGGCTGGTCGGAGAAGCGGAGGGAAAATGCTTACATGTACAACAAGTATCTCGATGGTACCGGCGTTGTCACTCCTGTTGAAATAGACGGTGTTAAACCGGTTTACCACCTTTATGTTGTGATGGTAAAGAATGGGTTGAGGCAGGAGCTTCGGGAATATCTGAAATCAAAGGGTATCTCCACCGGCATTCATTATCCAGTAGCCCTGCCAAACCTGAAGGCTTATGCCTACCTGAATCACGGGAAAGACGATTTCCCGGAAGCAACCACTGCATCCCAAGAGATACTCTCGCTGCCCATGTATCCGGAGCTTGAAGAGGAGCAGATACGATACATTGCCGGAGCAATCTCAGAATTCGTGAACAGCTAATAAGTTTAATGAGTGTACGTAATAAGGAACCCAAAAATGAGGATTTGTATGCTTGCCTATACATTTTATGAATCTGACAATCGAGTCAGACGATATGCTGAGGCCCTTGTGAAACGGGGTGATCATGTGGACGTTATAGCTCTGCGTCAGAAAGGCCAGGCATACCGGGATATAATTAATGGGGTTAATCTATACAGGATACAGAGAAGAGTGATTAACGAAAAAAATAAGGTTGCATATCTGATAAAAATAGTGTTCTTCCTGATTAATTCATTCAT
>DRLX01000296.1 GCA_011322715.1 Desulfobulbaceae bacterium | reverse complement strand
TCATAAAGCTCGGCAACGAGAAACGCTAACTTGGGACCAATGTTTTTTGTCTGTGAATTATATTTCATGTGCAAGATAGTACGTTTTTAGAACTGTATCGCACTCTAAATATAATTTGTCAACTATAAAGTTATATTTAGAGTTCAAAACGATACAGTTTTTGTTGCGTTTTGCCATAAAAATATAACTTTATCACCTGCCCATCTCTGTTTGTCCTATAACGAAGTGCGAGTTTGATTTCGTAATTGCCAGGGAAAAGGGTCACCCCTCTTGAAAAGAGTAAGTAGCAGACCATACTCTTCCGAGGGGAAACACCATGCAAATAAAAATACTTGTCGCTGCGATCATAACGACATTGATGCTCGCCGGTAACACATCCGCTGCCTGGGTTGACGATTGGCTCAACCAGCGAACCACCACCTCGCCTAATTATTTTTCCGGGCAACAACGGGGCTATTATTCCGGCGGCAGTTTCAGTGCCCGCTGGCCGAACAGTGCTGATTATCCGGTCACAGTGGAAATGCCGCGAATCAAAAGCGGCTGTGGCGGGATCGATGTGTTCATGGGTGGTTTTTCCTTCATGAACACCGACTACCTGGTTGACAAACTCCAGGGGATCCTGTCCGGTGCGGCCTCGGTGGCCTTTGACCTGGGCCTGAAAACGCTCTGTGAGCAATGCTCCAACACCATCAAAAACTTTGAAGCCATTTCGGACAAGCTCAACTCCATGCAGCTGGATGAATGCGCGGCTGCAAAAGAGCTGGTTGGCGTGGTCATGGATGAAAACGGCTTTCATTCCAGCGAGGTGATGAAGGAGAAACTCGGCACCGCCATTAAGGAAAATAAATTGGTTCAGGGGGTGTCGGAGATGTGGGACATCATCACCACCGAGGACAGGGCCAATAACAATGTGCCCCAGGCAGGAGATGTTGCCAGGGTAACCAATGGCTGCAATGCGGATATACGAAACACCTTCCTGTCCGGTGGTTCCCTGCTTGAAAACGTGGGCGGCAGGTTGGGGCTTCCAGCAGATTATACCAACCTTATCCGGGGACTGGTGGGGGATGTAAACCTGGAAGGATCGGCCAATGCCTACAAGGTTTCCTATGAAGCGCCATGCCCGGAGAACAATCCCGATGACATCAAGGCATTTACCAGTGGCGAGGTGTACACCAAAAATACCTCCGGAACCTGCAGCCGGATCACCGATACCAACCGAGACCTGCGGCAATACGTCCAAACGACGTTAACCGGCATAGCGAACAAGATTGAAAACAAATCCGCTCTCAGTTCCGCCGAAGAGACATTTCTTGCCTCAAATCCCCTGTCCGCTCTACCCATCCTGAAAACCGCAGTGGGCGCAGGCCTGCAGGAGGCGGCTGTTTCCGGTCTTGCCGATATTACCTCCAATGCCTATGCCCTGCAGATGTTGTCTGATCTCTATGTCCGGGCCGAGACCATTGCCTGGAAGGCACGAGAGATGCTGGAAAAGCAGGCTGAAGCCGGCTCGGGCCAGCCTTCGGAGAACTGTGCGGCAGTCATCTTTGCCGAACATGCCGACCAGAACATATCGATCATGCTGAAAAGAATCAGGCGGCTGCAGAATGCTGCCCGGGCCAGCTATATCGCCTCGGCCAAAGAGATGTCCACCATCATGGATTACCTTGAGCACATGCAGAAGATCGAGACTCAGATGACGGCGGAGATTACCCGCCGTTACGGCAAGGATGTAGCCGCAAGGCTGCAGATGTAACCCGGTGAAACGATGAAAAAATACAGCATCATCATATTCTCAGCCTGTCTTTTCCTGTTTTTGGCCACTCCTGCCATGGCCCTGGACATGGAGTATTACACCTATGGCGGTTTCAACCCCATAGTACAGGCCTTCACCAAGATTGCCCTGATCTTCAGTGACTCTGGTTACCAGGGGCTACCTTTTGTTATCATGGTATTGGGGCTCATTGCCGGGGTGACCGCCTGGCTGGCAAGGGCTGCCACCGGCGCACGGGTTATTCCCATGGTCTGGGCCGTGCCCGTCTTTTTCGGGGCTGTCCTCTACCTGGCCCTGTTTATGCCCAAGGGAAATATCACGGTATACGATCCGGTGCTGAACCGGTTCCAAACCATCGGCCAGGTGCCGGATGCAGTAGTTATTACCGCCGGGTTTCTGAACAAGATCGAGCGGGGCATGGTCGATATTATTGATACCGCTGCTGCCCCAGGGGCCGAATACCAGACAACGGCCGGCGGCATCGGATTCAAGGCCCTGGAATCGGTCAAGGGATCCTCTCCCAAGAATAATTATGCCCGGACAAGCATGATTCGCTATGTCAAGGACTGCGTTACCTTTGAACTGGTTCGGCCCGGTACTACCCTGTCCCTTGATGATCTGCGCAACAACACCACGGATTTTCTGACCGACCTCAGCCAGGCGGTCAACCCGGCAGTGTACACCGTGTACTATGATGCTGCCCATCCGGAAGGAACAAACGTCACCTGCACCGATGCCTGGAACAGTCTCCGGCCCATCTATGCCAATCCCGCCAATTACGATGAAGCCATAAAAAAAGTCTGCACAAGGCATATTTTG
>DRLX01000295.1 GCA_011322715.1 Desulfobulbaceae bacterium | reverse complement strand
TTGCCCGTAAAAGCCAAGAATCCTATCAGGAATGGCAACAACGCAAAGCTGAACAGGAAGCCCGGGCCAAAGAACAACAACGTCTTGCAGCCAGCCAGCAACGCCAAGCTTTTGAACAACAGCGCCGCCACGATATTGAACTTGCCCTGTCTCGTAACATTTCAACAGGCGGTGCCGGAGTACCTTACATGGTGATGGACGTGGTTTTTGCCTTTGCCGAAACCGGCGGAGAACGCGGTGAGGCAACAAGACCAGGAGATGCCTTTGAGGAGTGCAAGGACAAGCTCTGGCAACAATGTCTGTATCTTGGAGGTGATGCCATTCTTTTTTCCAGATTTGGCTGGGATAGAGATGAAGCCATGTTTACCAGTGGAGGCGCTGTAGCTTATAATGCTGCAGTCAATGCCATGAGCGCACTTGTCCGCACCCCTGCTCCTCGCCTGAACACTACGAAAACCCAGAAAGTTATTCGGGTCTGGGGGCATGGTACAGTTGTTAAGCTATTGCCTCAGAACAGCCCTGCAGAACCTGATGACTACGCCAGACTCAGCATAGACAACCTTGATTTATCCCCTATGGAGTAGAATTCCATGCGGATTATCACCATCCTACTCCAGACAATTACCAATTTGGCACTCATTATGACCCAGGCGACAGTTGCTATTGTCGGATCAATCATATCAGGAGGGTTGGCTGGATTGTTTCATCTGGCTGAGAGGCAAAAACCTCCTCAGGATCGCCCTTCCCGGTATCATCGGCCTGGCCGGGATGATACCTTGTGAGCCTTGACCCTAACCAGATAATCCACAGCAAGCCCAAAACCCTGACCGGCAATATCCTGGGCACGGTATTGCTGATACTGGTAGTGGCCTATGGTTTGGATTTCATTGTAGCCTGGCTGTTTGGCAAACCGTACCTGTACTGTCTCAGCATCATCTGGTTTTCAAAAAGCGGCATCGGAGCCAGTACCGGCCTGATTATGTTTGTGGCCGGGGTACTGATAACAGTGCTGTCAAAAAACAAGTCTAATGGCATAGCCCTGATTGTCGGAGCGTTTCTGATTGGTCTTATGCCAGACCTACTGGCTCATTATCTGGGCATGGGTTACGATTGCCGATAACATGAACCGGCCTCTCAGAAGCCCGTACAGAGCGTTTTATCCTGTTAAACAGCCAATCCCTTCTAAAACCCTGTAATGCTATTTCTGCGCCCCATACAGCTTGCCTCATCTACAATCTAAAAGATATCAATGGGCAGGTCTGCCCATAATATCGCTTTGTCTTCTTCCCGAGCCTTTACCGGAAGCGGAAGGTTAGTCAAGCGTTCCCGCAGCCCTCTCATAGAGAGGGAGAGGACAACGCTTTACTCACCTGGAGCTGGAGGTATTATTTTCAGGGAAGAAAAAGCAATATAATTTATTGGCCGAAGGCCAATTCCATTTAACGGCCTGTAAGGCCGTGGGTGGGTGCCGGGTTTTGCCCGTAGGGCAAAAGGGGGCGTGTTTCAATATGTTAAGAATTGGATTAGAATTTGGACTTATCCACAAGCTCTGTAGTGTTAAATAATTTGTTAAAATGTGTTAAAGCGTTTGTATGCATATGTAACATATTGAAAATAAACGAAAAATATAAAATGGCGGTACCTGAAATGTCGTCAAAAGGTACCTGAAATGTCGTCAAAAGGTACCTGAAATGTCGTTGGCTTGGGGGTAGTTTAAATCTGAAAATTGTTTGACACGGTACCTGAAATGTCGTTCCATTTAAACATGGTACCTGAAATGTCGGCTCATTTGGAGACGACGGAGCAACAGATGCGGGAAAAGCAGCTATTACCGGACAGATACCCCAACGGGGAGCTGTTTTTATGTGATCTGGGTGATGTGGTTCTTAAAGATGATACTGCTTCAATGGAGCACCCTATCTTTGCCCTTTCTACCAAACCGGATACCAGGGTACGTGAGTATGATCACAAGGGCAACACGGTAACGATAACGCCAAGCGTCAAGGGTCTGGCGACAATTCATGACAAGGACATTCTGATATTTGCCATCAGTCAGATTATGGAAGCCAAAAACCGGGGCCTTCCCTACAGCAAGGAAGTCTCCTTCAATGCCAATGATTTTCTGCGCTTTGCCAATCGTATGACAAATGGTCGTGGTTATCTGGGCCTGAAGGAAGCCCTTACACGTTTGCGGGGCACCACGATCCAGACAAACATCCTTACCGGCGGGCAAGAGCAAACCGACACCTTTGGACTCATTGATAAAAGCAGAATCCGCCGCAGAATGCGTGACGGCACGGTCACTGACTGGAGTGTCACCCTGTGTGACTGGCTGTTTAACGCCATTGAGGCTAATGAAGTCCTGACAATTCATAAAAACTACTTTCGCCTGCGAAAACCCCTTGAAAGACGCATTTACGAGCTCGCCCGCAAGCACTGTGGTGCTCAGAAGTCCTGGAAAGTGAGCCTGGACGTGTTGCTGAAGAAATCGGGGTCCCAATCCAGCAAAAAAAAGTTCAAGCAACTGCTGAAGCCAATCGTGGACTATGATCACCTTCCGGATTACAGCGTCAGCTTTGAAGGCAAGGATCACGTAGTATTTTTTAACCGGCGTTTTATAGAAGCTACGGTTACGACTGGACGTATAGTTCTCCAGACGGAAACCTACACCAAAGCCCGAAATACAGCTCCGGGATGGGATATCTATGTGCTGGAGCAACACTGGCGGGGCTGGATGCAGGAAAAGCAGAAAGCCCGCCCGCAAAACCCGGACAAGGCCTTTATAGGCTTCTGCCGTAGCTGGTACAAAAAGAACGGCAAGCCTGCCGGGGTTTATTGAAACTCCCTCATTGTGGTTTTTGACACACAGCGGCTGCTCTTAATATCATATTAATATTGATATCATATCCATATTGATATTAATGTTGATATCAATATCAAAAACAGGAGCCTGGTCATGTACGT
>DRLX01000294.1 GCA_011322715.1 Desulfobulbaceae bacterium | reverse complement strand
GTCAGCGGTCACCATGATCTGCAGTTCCCACTGGGAGACCTGGGCCTTGGGCACAAACACCATCACCGAGGAATCCTCATGGACGATCAGGCTTGCTGGCAGGTCCCGGCCATCCATACGGGTATTTGTCCTGATGGCCGCGAGGTAATCGGTAAAAAAATCGCGATCATACTGCCGGCGGTAGCCGGCAATGGTGTCAGCCACCAGATCACCGCAGCCATAGGCGGCCGTCTCGCCGCCGTCTAAGGTCGTCACCCTTTCCGGGACCATGGCATATTGCTGATGGATCATCTGGTGTGAGGCATGTAGACGACAGCCGGAGCCGGAAAAATCATAGCCGAAATTCCAGCCCCACAGGGTTGCCGGATGCAATTTTCCTTTTTCTCCTTCTTTTGCCAGCCCACGGGCAATAGATAAACGCAAACATTCCAGCTCTTCTTCCGACATTTTCCCGGCCCGGACATCCACGTCAATGCCAAGCCGTCCGGCCAGGGTAACATAACTGCGCTGATAATAGAGATGGCGCATGGCCCGCATATCGGTCAGGTCAAGTTCGCTGGTCCGGTAGCGGATGGCATCCTCGGCCATGTTGGCGGCAAAATGGCCCCAGGGAATATAGGAGTTGCGGCGCAGGTATTCATACACATGCGTTCTCTCCTGCCGAAATTCTCCCACAATCTCACTTCCCCCCTGCACGCCGGGGCGCAGCACCATGACCTCTTTATAGATATCCGGGAGAAAGGGATTATTGGCAATGGTCTCGAAAAGTTCAAAATCATCAATATCGGCACGCATTGAGCCGTTTTTTTCCACATAGCGCAGTCCGGTCACCAGGCCGTCATCACCATGGATAAAGCGACAGCAGTTTTCCGCCAGCTGGACAAGCTCTTCCCCATCGGTGGAATTTGCCGCCAGATCATAGAGCACGGGACGCGGAAGCTCCTGCAAAACAGCGCCCAGCTCTTCAGGCCCGCAATGCTTGGCCAGAACAGCGCTCAGGCTGCAGTTCTCCGGCGGCGCAATCCTGATCAGGCCGGGATCATCAGCACGGGCTTTTGCCCAGGAGGAATCAATATAGGTGGCGCCGCGAAAGACCAGGGGATTGACAATTTCATATATCCAGCGGGCCTCTTTTTCCTGGACAGGCCCATCCGGAAAATTGCGGGCGTTGTCCACTGTTACGCCTTCCTCATTTTGGCCCAATGACCTGATTTCGGCAGGACCCCGAAAATTTGCCACCGTATAGGAAGGTTTGTGAACGCCGACACGAAATCCATGGGGAGTGACTGAACTGTTGAACATGATGTGTTTTTTTTTGTTATCAGATTTTTTTGGTCGTCAGAATAAGCTGCGGCGGCAACGAAATATGATGGGCCGCTGCAGCGTTGGGGATAAAAAAAATTTGATTACCGCTCCTCTTTCTGTGCATAATAGACCAAAGAGTCGGATTATTCATCCCCATTTTCCTTAGAATCGGATCCCTGTCCCGCAGATCAATGAAAAAGAAGCAACAGGCCAAACCAGGCAGAACCATGGGTTTTCCCAAAGAATCCTTTCGGGTCTGTGAAAGCCGCCACTGCCCATTGTTCAGATACGGTGACACCTTTACCGTTTCCGGCATTGCCCTTGCCATGGAAAGCGGCGGTGATCATTCCTTTATCAATACCACGGTTGTCCATTCCCCGCCCAATCGGGAACAGTGCAAAATTCTCTATGGTGATCTGAATAAAATAATCATTGAATATGAACGGGCCGATCACATCCCGGACTGCCTTATCTCCTGCAGCGGTTGTACCGGCTCGCTCAGATTGGAGCATTTCCAGGGGTTGCGGGCCGAGGCGGAAAATATGGACGACGAGGCGGTACGCATCGGCAGCCTACTCCATCGACTGGGAAATTTTCCTTTCTTCCGCAATATTGATCAAAAAAACCTCAACAGCGTCATCAAGCATTTTCAACTGGCCGAGGTGGAAAAGGACCAGATTATCATCCGCAAAGGGGACCCGGGCGCTAATTTTTATATTGTCGCCTCCGGCAGGGTAGAAATTCTCAATGATGCCGGTATTCCCATATCCACGTTGGAGAAAGGAGATGTTTTCGGCGAGATGAGCCTGATCTGCAATGAAAATGCCGGGGCCACAGTCCAGGCCCGTGAACGCGGGGAAGTCCTCTATATCGAGCACAAACAGTTTAAAAATATCCTGCAAAAGCACCCTGCTCTGCAGCAATATTTCACCCGACTGCTGGCTAAACGACTCACCAACGCCAACAGGATGCGTTCCGATGATTACACCTCGGGCATGATCGGCCGACTTGAGGAGATACCGGCCGAGGCCCTGTTTCAAACACTTAACATGAACGCCAAGACCGGCATCCTGACCATTACCCAGCTGCAGCAGGGCACGGCCCGTTTTTCCCTGCGTCACGGCGCCTTGATCAAGGCCAGTTACGGCGGCGCCAAGGGGGAAGAGGCTTTTTATGCCGTCCTGCGCGAAAAAAATGGCCGTTTCAAGTTCACCCCGGGGTTGCCGCCTGAAGATTTTGACGTTCCGGAAATCGGCTATTTCATGAAACTGCTCATGGAGGGGATGCAGCGCATTGACGAACATGTGCCGGTCAACTAATGTCTGTTAATCGTCATTTCCCAAGCATTGCCAGAAGGCGGCCGATGTCCCGCTGCTCAAATCGGTGCAGGCCGGACCTGCGGGC
>DRLX01000293.1 GCA_011322715.1 Desulfobulbaceae bacterium | reverse complement strand
ATCAGCGGTGCTGAAAAGTTTCAGCGTCTCTCGGCCAACTTTTTCAAGAAACTGGAGAAAACGGGGATTCTGAACCTTACCGTCCAGATTTAGTACGATCTGGTACTGATCAGAGCCGGAAAAATCAGGGGTTGACTTACTTTCCTGAATACAGAGTTCATACATCAGGTTCATACCCTGGCCGGAACGTTCCACCAGGCCGCATTTGGCAAAAATATCAGCTATACGCCGGTTACGGGGGGACTGGCGATCAAGAATATTCTGCTCATTTATACCCACCGGAAACCCGCCCGGACTCTCGATAACCAAACGCCTGGGGTATTGCCTGATAAAGACACTGCCGCCAAGTTGGTAGTCCCGATGACTGACGGCGTTGAGAACAGCTTCCCGGACAACTCTTTCAGAAAACGTGGGAACATCAAGAACAAACAGCCCTGACTGAAAATGCTGTATGTCATTGCGCAGGTTGATCAACTCCCATAATCCATCGTAGAAACCAAAGAATCCCTGGCGAAACTCCTTTCTCTGTTGGGCCGGTCCAGAGGCGGTGGAGGAACGATATTCAAAAATTACTTCCGATTGACCAAGATAGCGGCCAAGGGCCTTTCGGGTACCGAAGAGGATTAGGGCCGCATAGGTCAACTGATTTTCAACCAGCGCTTCGACATCTTTCAACAACTGCTTTTGCGAAAGCGTGGTGAGCACATGATTGCCTGATTTGTGTATCCAACGCTGACGAAAGTCTTCTATTGTATCAGGATCCAAATCATCCATGGTGGCACCCGGACAAATGTCCGCTGAAAAATCATGCCCGGCTTCAGCAAAAATACAACGCAGCCGATCTTCGGTCATTGTTGTCAGGCTGTCACCTTGTCTTTGCCAGTATATCCCGTTGTATTGAACAGGATTGCCGATTGGATGGGTTGGAACCTGGAAAATCAGAACCCGACCGCCAGGATGGGCAACCAGACTGAAATCAATATTGAGATGTAACCGCTCGATAAGCGCTGCCCGTGTTCTTTCCGGCTGCCTGAATGCCTGGGAACCGACAACGGTTCGAGGGCGTTTGTCCGTTACTCCGAAAACAATCTTTCCGCCGCCTTCGTTGGCTAACGCCGCGCAATATTTAACAAGTTTCTCAAAATCATATTTGTTTTTTGCTTCTTTGAATTCGAGATTTTCTCCCTCTTTTGAAGTCACGAGGGCCTCTAATTCTTCAAGCGATATATCGGGTGTTGATTTCATTTTCGGATCCAGAGCCATTATTCATCATTTTCCAGAAGATCAAACAGGGTTGGCTGGACAACCACAGGGCGATCTTTGCGGGTGTGTCAGTGTTCGACCAGCTGTAGAATCCCAGAGATTTAGCGCGCAGGATGACCCGCAGGTCGGATTCCTGCAATTCCCTGCCATGGGTATGCTCCAGCAGCTCTTTCAGCCGCTGCGATTCGGATTTTACCCTGCGTCGCATCCGAGCCCAGCTTACCGGTTGTACCTCTTCCAGCCGTTTACGGCAGACCGGCATACTTTTTCAGCTCGTTACTGCCCAGTTTATCAGCCCAGCCTTGCAACCAGGTTTTCACAACCTCCGGAGAATCCACACCCCATGGTGCATTACAGCCGTCATATCAGGCGACCGATCCGATTGTTTTTAATTAAATTTGTACGTATTGGCCTAAATCATGCTGAACAGGGTTAAATAGGTATAGTCATCTCACAAAAGAGAGTAACTGTCAAGAATGACAAGAAAATTTCATTCGATAATCTGAGAAGCAACAACAATATATTAAGAGTTAATAGTTACTTGTCTTTTAGCAGGGTACGGAGTATTTTTTGGCTCATGGGACTGATTGCTGTCCTAAAAAGCAGGTAGAAGAAGTTGCGTGAGCCGTGCTTAAGGTAATTATTCAGGAAATTCCCCCTTAGTTTGTCCGGGGCAGATGGAGAAATATATGAAGAGGCTGGATGGCAGCATTCATACGGAATTTTTTAGTCTTCATTACTCTGGGATCACTGACCGGGGGCAAATTCGCAAGGCGAATGAAGACAACTTTCTGATAATGGCAAACTGCTGTTTGTTTTGCGTGGCCGATGGTATGGGCGGCCATGAAGCGGGGGTTCTGGCAAGTCGGTCGACGGTTGAGAATGTCGAGAGGGCCATGAACTATCTTGTTGATTCACAAGATGCCACCCTGCCCTATGGCCTGACTGCCGATATGTTGGAGAAACCAATTCTAAGCAGTGTCGTCCAGTTCACCAATTCTCAGGTACACAAAATAGCTGCCGGACGAACCATGGGCTCAACTCTGGTGGCCGCCTATTTCGTGGATAATCGTCTCGATATCGCTCATGTCGGTGACAGCAGGTTATATGTCTGGAGATCCGGGCAGTTACTACAGCTTACCGAAGACCACTCACTGGTATATGAACTTTACAAAACCGGCCAGATCACCGAGGCCGAAATGCGGGTGCATCAAATGCGCAATGTTATTACCCGCGCCATTGGCACAGAGTCCCAGGTAGAACCTACTCTTGGTTCTGTTGAGGTCGTCGCGGGGGATATTTTT
>DRLX01000292.1 GCA_011322715.1 Desulfobulbaceae bacterium | reverse complement strand
TATACCTTTATCTGGACTGTTATCTATTGTCTGCAGACCGCGGCCGAGACCGGGACCGGAGTGGTGATCCTGGATCGGCCCAATCCACTTGGCGGTCGGGTGGAGGGCAATGTGCTGAAACATGATTGCGCCTCCTTTGTCGGTCTCCATTCCATTCCCATGCGGCATGGGTTGAGTGTGGGCGAGCTCGCCCTGCTCTGTAATCAGGAGATGGGGATCGGTGCCGATCTTGAAGTTGTGCCGGTCCATGGCTGGCGTCGTGACATACTGTTTCCTGAAACCAAGTGGCCGTGGGTGTTCCCTTCTCCCAACATGCCCACCTTTGCAACCGCCCTGGTCTATCCCGGCCAGGTGATCTGGGAGGGAAGCAATATATCCGAGGGCAGGGGCACAAGCCTGCCGTTTGAACTCTTCGGCGCCCCGTTTGTTGATGTAGATGCAGTATTGGCTGAGGTTGCAGCCACCGAACTACCGGGCTGTCTGCTTCGGCCGCTGGTTTTTGAACCGACCTCGGGTAAATGGGCGCAGACCGCCTGTCGGGGATTTCAACTGCATGTGACGAATATGCAGGCCTTTATGCCTTACCGGACAAGTCTTGTCCTGCTTCAGGCGCTGTTGAAACTGTATCCGCAACAATTTTCCTATAAAGATCCACCCTATGAATATGAGTTTGAACGTTTGCCCATGGACCTCATTCTTGGCGATAAAGAGGTGCGCAGAGCGCTTGAACAGGGAGTGGATATTCTGGAGATTGAACGCGCATGGCAGACGGAGTTGATTGAATTTCAGCAGCGGTGCTCTTCTGTTTTTCTTTACGAGTAACCGGAAATGGGCTAAGGTCGCCTGTCCGATATCGACATACTTTTATCTGATTACCATCAATCCTCAGAAACGAGGGATACCATCGCTTGGTAATATTAAGGATAGAGAACCTTTCCGTGCAACAGGTGAATTTTATGTCAAATCCCGTAGCGGATACCGAGCGATGGTATCCCTGATACTACTTTGCTGAGCTTTGGTGGTAATCAAGTACTTTTATTGTGAACATAAAGGACAATGGCAAAATCATATACCCTGCAGGAACTGGCTGCGCTTGTTGCCGGTAAAGTGGTCGGTGACGAGCACAAAACCATCCACATAACCGGATTAAATTCCATTGACTTGGCCGGACCGGGGGAGCTGACCTTTCTTCTTGATGTGCATCAGGCTGATATGCTCACCGACTGTTCGGCCTCTGCCTGTCTTGTTCCCCGGGAGATAGACGGCCTGGCAATGGCGCAGATTGTGGTCGGCGATCCGGGACTTGCCGAGGCCGTTATTCATAATCATATCCTGGCAACTCCTTTTATTGCCCTGGGCATCCATGACAGCGCTGTTATCGGTCAGGACTGTGAAATATCCGACCAGGTCACCATCGGCCCTCTTGTTAGCATTGGTGACCGGGTACGGATCGGTGATCGGGTTGTCCTGCATCCGGGAGTGATCATCGAAGATGATGTGGAAATTGGTGACGACTGCGTCCTGCACGCCGGGGCAATGATCGCCCACGACTGCACGCTCGGTAACCGGGTTGTGCTTTTCCACGGGGTGGTGATCGGCAGCGACGGCTTTGGCTTTGCCACTGACCGCAGCACCGGTGTCCATATAACCAAACCGCAGGTTGGGACGGTCCGTCTCGACGATGACGTACAGGTAGGGGCCAATTCCTGTATCGACCGGGCGGCCTTTGGCACCACTCATATCAGGGCCGGAGTTCGCCTGGATAACCAGGTGATGATCGGTCACAATGTGGAGATCGGCGAGAACAGTATTATCGTTGCCCAGGCAGGCATTGCCGGCAGCTCAAAACTTGGCCGCAATGTAATTCTGGCCTCCAAGGCCGGAGTGGCCGATCATGTCACCCTCGGCGATGGAGTGAGAGTGGCGGCCATGGGGGGCGTGCATAATGATCAACCGGCCGGAGTCGTTCTCGGCGGCGCCCCGGCAATTGACGTGAAAATATGGGCCCGGGCCAGTGCCGTCTTTCATCGTCTGCCTGAGATGGTCAGGGAGATTCGCAGGCTGCGAAAAGAAATAAATACAATCAAATCTGAATTACAGCAGGAAAAAAAACAGCAGGAAAAAATGGAGTAGTGATAATGGAAGGTACGGCAAAAAATATAACAATGCCCATTGATATCCGTGGGATACTTGATCTGTTACCACACAGGTATCCCTTTATTTTGGTTGATCGAATTGTTGATATTGAGGGAGGAAAGACCATAACCGGGCTGAAGAATGTATCCATGGGCGAACCGTATTTTCAGGGTCATTTTCCGGGCGAACCGGTTATGCCCGGTGTCCTGATTCTTGAGGGCATGGCCCAGGTCGGTAGTATACTGGCCTACCTCTCGGCCCCGGAGAATATCGGTGACCGGCTGGTCTATTTTGCCGGTCTGGACAAGGTACGTTTCCGCCGGGTTGTGCGTCCGGGAGATCAGTTGATTTTCAAGTTGGAAATGATCAAGCTGAAGACAAAAATAGCCAAGATGACCGGCAAGGCCTATGTTGATGATCAACTGGCCACGGAAGCGGAGCTTATGGCTACTTTCGGTTGAATTATTGTTTTTCCCCCGGGTCTCTTGCTCGCAGTGATTTTTTTCCACCAGCCGAACCTGGAATGATTGTTGTTCGTCAGGTGGACTACATGCCCGATGATGGTATCAGGGTACAATCCATGTTTGATACTGTTTTACCGGGATTATAAGAAAAGGATACAAGATTTATGACCATTCATGCAACTGCAGTGGTTGATGCGCAGGCTGAGATCCATGCCTCTGCAACCGTAGGACCCTATGCTGTGATCGACGGCCCGGTGAAAATCGGCGCCGACAGCGTTATTGATGCGCATGCCGTGGTGTCAGGACATACCACCATAGGTAATAATAACAGTATAGGCTCTTTTACCTCCATCGGCGCGCCGCCGCAGGACCTCCATTATCAGGGGGAACCGACCGAGCTTGTCATCGGGGATAATAATCAGATTCGCGAATATGTCTCCATCCATCGGGGTACCGTGGACGGCAATGGAAAAACGGTTATCGGTGACGGGAACATGATTATGGCCTACAGTCATATCGCCCATGACTGCCGTATCGGTGATCATGTGATCCTGGCTAATGTGGCCACTCTGGCCGGGCATGTAGAGATCGGTGATCATGTGAACCTGGGTGGCCTGGTGGCCGTGCATCAGTTCTGCCGAGTAGGGGACTATACCTATATCGGCGGTCTGTCCGGTATCAGCAAGGATGTGCCGCCCTTTGTCATTTTGAGCGGTACCAGAAATCGAATGCGTATAACCGGTATTA
>DRLX01000291.1 GCA_011322715.1 Desulfobulbaceae bacterium | reverse complement strand
TGAGGGTCACACTGTTCCTAAACACTGGCAAAACTCACCACACCGGAACTTTCCAGCGCGATACTATAGGTCCGCTCACCGTTATAATCCCCGGCATATTCCAGCGAGGTCACCTGAAAAGCGCCGGAGAAATTGGCCCCGCTCTCAAAGACGACCTGATAGTTATCCACACTGCTGGCCAGTGCCTTGGCCTGTAACAGCCCCTCGCTGACGCTGTCGGTGAAAATACCACTGCCTGTTAAGGATATTTTGCGCACGCCCGCGCCGGATAAAATCTCCCGCCAGCCACCGGATGTCTTGTTGGTCACATCCACCGTTTCGTTATTAATCCGTAATGACGTGGAACGCATGCCGCCCACCACATCAAATGTTTCCGGGTTGCCCCCGTCGCCAATTTTCAACAAAAAGGCCCGTCCTTTTTCTGCTGCCATATGCTAACTCTCCTTTATCTATATTGTCTGAATGGTTCGGGCGCGAAACCGCAAGATTCCATGCCGCACCTCACCGTCACCATCAAAAAAATTCTCGAAGAAAATAAATTCCAACCCCGCCAGTTGATGCCCGGCAAGGGTTAAATTCTGACCCATAAGCAGAGCGGATACCTGATCCACCAGACTACGTACTTCGCCGCCGCCCCTTTTGCCGGACCAGATATGAATATCCAGAAGATGTTCCTGTCCGGTAAAATCCTTTGCCGACCAATCCCGCATACTCCCCTCGCCAATGGTAAGGTAGGGCAGGCTCGTCCCCTCCGGTGCCGGATCATAGATACCGGAAATCTGGGCCATCAGACCACTGTCTGAAAACAGCCTGTTATAGATCGCCTGCCACAGACTTTCTGTGCTGAATATTGTCATGCTGTTTCCCTTTATATAAGGCCGCGAAAGGTCACTTTGACCCCTTCCACCGCCGGGGTCAGGAAGGGACGCGGGGACTGTTTGACGGTGCCGAACTCCACATAACGGGCATAGGGCCTATCCGTGAAAATCCGCACCCCGCCACCCAAATCTTTTATCGCGCGAATGGATTGTGCCAGAGGGCTATTACCTTTTGGGTTTTTCAGGTTTCTTAAAACCCGTGACTGTGCACCGGACACGACCTGTGCCGCCACGTCTTTACCCATTGCCTTGTCCCATAAATATGCCTCCAGATAATCCAGAGCCTGTTCCATGGCATTTTGCCATTTCTCGCGGAAATCGGGCCGCATATTACGCCGACGGTACACCAGAGAACGCGCCAAACCTGCCTTGGCCGTGGCCCGGGTCACATTACCCGTCTGTTGCAGAACCTCCAAAAAAATCGCTTCCCGCTCTGCCTTCCACCGATTGCCGCTATCTGACGCCGCCATACAACCCCCTCAGACATAAAAAAACCGCCCTCAAAAGAAGACGGTTTCACATTAAGGGCATCGCCCTGTATTTCCGATGATCAGTTGTCCCTCTCAAGAGCCGATTTCTGACCATGTAATAAAGACTACACGAACGGCCCCGCTTTGTCAAGCATTAATTCCTATTAATAGGTAATATATGTTTATATTTTTAATAAAATTCAAGTAAATAAATTATATTTGCCTATTATTCACTATTGTAATACTATTCTTATGGATAAAGATTTAAGCCCTCTTTATCCATGATCTGCATATCAGACAGGATATGCAGGGTCGTCTGTTCTTGCGATTTACAGGCGGCCTGTGATCGAAACCCTCCTTGCGACTTGGTGCTCTTCATTTATATGGGGAGCACCATTTTTTCCTTGAAACCCGATCACACACCCTTTAGGGAAGTAACGGGAAACAAGAGAATGGAATCACAGATCATGGCAAGCTTTAAAGTCACTTTGAAAGCCGACCTCAAGCGCGGGTCATTCTATTGGGTATCCACGGTGGAGGCCAACGATGCGGATGAGGCTGTTATTGCCGCCGAGCATCTGTTCATGGCCGAAATGGAAAATTCCACCGACTGGAATTTTTCCGACAGCAATATCGAAGAAGTATAAGGCTTACTTTTTATCCGGTGACCAACCCGATAACCAGAGCTCTGCCGGAACGATCTCTGGCGGCACCCCGTTGGCATGGAACCACGAATCAACCACATATTGCGCCTTGTCACCCCCTATCTCAAAGATAGTAGCAGTATTATGGGGCCAGCGGCTGATATAATTGCCCCGATGCAGAGGCTTGCCCAGCGTATGGAGCCTGATCAGTCCGGCTTTACGCAGAATGAACAGGTAGGTGGTGGAATTAAAGGCCTCGTCAATACAATCCATCTGATCACGGGTCGAGAAATTAATGATCTGCGCCCCCGGATCATCGGTATCCGTTCCGGTCTTTGGTCCGACAAACTGTTCAAACAGCCCGATGGCCCGCTTGATTAACGCCCGTTCCGCCGCCGCATCTTCCGGTGCGCGGGCAAAGACATCGACGATCTGTTGCCATTCCGCCTCATCAAGGCCCGTTTTCAGGTAATAGCGACAGCCATATCCCTTACAGATCCCGAAATCATCCCGTTCGACCACATCATTATGATGCACTTTCAACAACCGCGTTGCCGGACTGCCGCCGCAAGCAGACAATGCCATTGTCATTATCAGGATAAACAAAGCCCTCATGCGGCAACCTCATTCTGTATCCGATGCACCATAAATTCAGCGGCAACCCGTTCATGCCACGGCACAGGGTAACCCTTGCCGTGAAAGCCCACATGGCCGCCGTCCTCGGCAATCAAAAGGCTGATCGCACCTGTGTTATCCCATGACCGCACCTGATAATCCTCCACCGGAATCCACGGGTCGTTGCGGGCATGAATGATCAATGTCGGCACCCGGATATGGTCAACGAATTTCTGCGCTGAATTCAGCCGGTAATATTCCTCTGCCCCGCTCATGCCATGGGCCGGGGCGGTGAATTGATCATCAAATTCATAAAGGGATTTTGCCGACCGCGCCCGGGCAATCAGATCAGCCTCATGCTGCCCCGCCATCTGTTTGGCATAGTTGCGCATGCCGAGCAGCAGGTAATTATGATACAGCCGGTTCCGGCTTTCCATCAAACGCAGTTGCACCGTTTTCAGGCATAGCGGCGCACTAACCGCGATGGCCGCCCGCACCGGGGCCGCCGCCCCCTGCTCGCCCAGATATTTCAGCATCATATTGCCGCCCAGAGAAATCCCGTATAGCACCACCCCGGCACCGTAACCCTGCGCCTGCGTCACAACCTGTGCCAAGTCCGCGCTCAACCCGCCGTGATAGGGACCAACGCTTGTTTCCGCCGAGGGACCAGCCCCGCGAAGGTTAAGGCGTAACGCCGGAAACCCAAGGGATATGAAGTAAGCCGCAGAAGATATGACATTGGCCGAGGTCTCATCCCCGGCCAGCCCGTGAATGATGATAATCACCGGCAGGACATCTGATTTCGGGGAGGGATGATAAGCCGCCTTAAGCATATGTCCGCCGTCGATGGAAAAACTGACCCGTTCAAAATCCGGGCCAAGGGCCATGGACGGGCCGACAATAGTATTGCGCAGGGTTTGCAAATCCGCCCCGCGCCATTTCAACCCCGTTTTAAAGACCGGAATATTCAGACCGGAGATGTGACGGCCATAATGACGGAAGCCAGATTTACTTTCTGTCGAGGTCATCCTCGCCACCCATTTTATGGTCATAAGTAATCCAGCCGGTTTTCTTGCCGAACAGGTCATAGAAATTCTGAGCGCCGTGATTATGCTCCGCAGTCATCCATCTTATCACGGTACAGCCCTGAGCATCGGCAATATCCTGAAGCCGGTCAAGAAGCGCCTTGCCCACCCCCTTGCGCCGGGCGGAAGGACAGACAAAAATATCATCTAGGAAAATACCTACCTCTCCGGCCAGCGGGCGCAGAAAACGGCGGTAATGAACAATCCCCTGTGGTTCCCCATCGACCAGAGCCGCAAGACCGCGCAGTTCTGTCTCATGACCGTCAAGCCATGTCCAGACCGTCTGCAATTGTTCTTCGGTCAATGACACCTGATAGAAGTCGGCATAGGCCTTATAAAGCGTGGCCCATTGCCCGTAATCTATCTGTCTGAGTTCAACGATTTCTACCATGAATGCCCCTATATTTTTGTATTTTTTATACTATATCGTAAAAAAGCCGCACCTCAAAGAATTTGAGGACGGCCTTTTAAGAAAATTAACGAAAACGTATTAAATAACGCCGTCGCGTTCCATACGTTTACGATCTAGCTTACGCGCACGTCTGACGGCTGCGGCGGATTCACGGGCTTTCTTTTCAGAAGGCTTTTCAAAGAATCGGCGCATTTTCATCTCACGATACACGCCCTCGCGCTGTAGTTTTTTCTTCAGCGCACGGAGAGCTTGATCTACGTTATTGTCGCGGACAGAAACCTGCATTGGTCTGTCACACTCCTTTCTAGGTTAGTTGTTAAAATAACCTTCAAGAATCCGCAAAGACTCCAGAAGGCAGTGACTTCTAGCAAAAGCAGACGCCCTTGGGAAGTATTTTATGGTAATATTCCTAACAAGGGGTAAAATACCCCTGTCAATTAATTCACGATGAGACTGAAATGAACAAGCCAGATACCGATATTCCCGATGAATTGCGCGGCCCGCTGTTACAGGCCGCCCTGCCCCATGTGCCCTTTGACGGCTGGACCGACAGGACCATGACCCAGGCGGCAGAGGATTTGGGCATAGACCCCGGCTTGGCCCATCTGGCCTTTCCCGGTGGCCCCGGCGATATGATAGAGCTGCTGGCCCAAAATCAAGATCAGAAGATGGTCGCGGCCTGTACGGAAGGCACACTGGCGCCGTTAAAAATTCGTGAGAAAATAACCCTTCTGGTCCGCAGCCGCATCGAAGCCGAGCAGGAAATCCGCGAAGCCACCCGCCGTGCCGTGACCTTCCTCGCCCTGCCAATCAATAGTGCCCTTGGCCTTAAAATTCTCTATCATACTGTGGACCTGATGTGGAAGACCATCCATGACCCGTCCACGGATTTTAATTTCTATACCAAACGCATGACCCTGTCGGCGGTCTATAGCGCAACTTTGCTCTATTGGCTCAATGATGAAAGTGCGGAGTATGCCGAGACATGGGCCTTCCTCGACCGGCGCATCGAAAATGTCATGCAGTTTGAGAAAGGCAAGGCGCAGATACGAAAACTCACCGCCAAAATGCCCGACCTGTGGCGCATGGCCGGAAAGATGAAATACGGGGCGTAAGGCCTTGATGTAAAAATTTTACATCAGTTTAATCTATTTCATATAATTACGATGACATAGCGTAATTCATTAATACACAACCATAAATTATCAGTTTTCTCTAATGCCATCAATTTTGGCCCGGAAAGAACTTATAAAGATCGCGAAATATATTGTGGAGAATTTCATACCCACCAGCATGGTGATATTCAAAAATTTCCCCATTTAACTTGGCCATGTCGTATGTATTTCCCAACACGTTCATCTTTCTCATGTATGGCGAATTAGGGCTTTTAACTTCCCATTTTGGAAAACCAATCTCATGTGAGAAGGCACAGCGGATCATATATATAAAATCCCGCACATCCTTTTGCTCATCTGTTGGATGTGTTTGCTGTTCAAGTAATTGGCTCAACAACTCTGATAGAGCACTGACCGCACGACCAAAAGAATCACTAATAAATGCTATAGCGGCTCTTTTTTGATTTTCGATTGAGCTGAAGTGCTTATCATTCAAAACGAGGTTAAATTCTCCATCGCTTATTGTAATTGGTTCTTGAAATACTTTTTCTGGAATTACCCCTCTTTCCAGGGCATCCCATATTCGTATTGAAAACTCATAATGCAAAATGGCTGCTTTTGTCACTATATATTTATCATCAGGAGTATTCACCAATTTCACCTTCCCTAATCCACAGGCTCCAACGGAATAGCGGCGGCTTGTTTTTTG
>DRLX01000290.1 GCA_011322715.1 Desulfobulbaceae bacterium | reverse complement strand
GTGCGTTACCCTCGTGTAGTGCCCTGGAAACGGAAGAGATCGGGAAGCCGATGACAACCATTGATTCATTGCCTTGAAGTTTCACAACCATGGATTGGGGAAACTCAGGTGGTGGATTCAGTTGGGACAGGTAGGCCACAAGCCATGGTGAAACCATGCCGATGCCCGCAAGCGCGTCCCTGGAAAACCCTTCACCTATTAGTTCTTTCAATGCCTTGAGGGCCTCCGTACAACGGCTGAAAAGCGCAACACAGCAATTCAATTCATGTGTAATCACCGGTTCCTCTGCTGCCGATCGCAACATTTTTCGTCTCCCCCTGAAGATCGTTTATGGATCTCTAATAATCTTCAACGAAGATACCGTGTTTTCCCTGCGGATTCTGCTACCCAGGTTACAGAACTCCATTTTTTCATTTTTTTGGTTGTAGTAAGTTGTTTGAAATAGGTGCAGAGAATCGGGAACTTCGTGGTGTTACCCTGATGAGTCGTATTACGCGGCTTGTATGGTGTAAATATTATGGTGGGATACTCGCACAGCCCAAATATAACGATATTCGCTACAAGTGCATCAAAATCGTCGATTTTGGTAGGAACGACTTTAGTCGTGAATAATACTGGATGACAGGAGAATAAAAAAGATTATTTTTTATCGAGTTGTTTCCGGTGCAGAAACTGTCCTGCCTGCAAGGCGAGCTGTTCAAGGTTTTTCACCGTCAGATGACCGCGATGAAAGTCCACAATGCCATCTTTTTTTAACTGTTGCAGATGACGGTTGATGACGGTGCGCACCGAACCAACCATGCAGGCAAGAGTTTCGTGGGAGAAGTCATTGATCAAATGGACCGGATACTTATTTGTGGGAGGTGAATTTTTTTTCAGGTCGACATACTGAAGGATCAGGCGGGCCAGCCGGGTGATTGTATCATGAAGGGCAAGGTTGGTGGACAGGTCTTCCAGGCGCCGCATCTGTTCGCCGATATAGGGAAGAAAACACCGGTTGAATTCAGGATGATCGGTAATCCATTTCCTGGCGATATCGGCTCGGGTCGTCAGGGTTTCGACTTCATCAAGGACGACCGGCATGATGTCGTGCTCCTCACCGTCAAGCAGGCTGATGATATCATAGCCATCACCCGGGCCAATAAGCCAGAGTGTGATGGCGCGTCCGGTTTCCGGGTGCATTCGTGTCAGCTTGAGACGCCCGTGCAGGATGATATGAAAGTAACTCTTGCTCTGCTGTTCGGAAAGCCGGGTCCCCTTGCCCCAGCATCTTCGGGTAAAGAGCTGCATCATATCTTCCAGAAGTTTCCTGTTCAGTCCCTTGCAGAGCGGTGATTGCTGCAATGTCTGCAGGCTGTTTTGATAAAACGGCGATTCGGGGAGCATGGGGGGCCTCCTGTAATGGTCTTGAAAAAACAGATTGTTGCAGGCAAATACGTTGTGAAAAGCAGTCTACAGACCTTCTGAAAAAATAAATCTTACCATAATTTTACTTATGACTCTACAGGGATATATGCATTTTCGAGAAAAACGTTTTTTCTCTGAGTATGCAGGTAACCTTGATGGTAAAAAGAGTCTGCAGGGGAAGTGTTTTTCATGGTATAGAGATCATGGTGCGTCGCCATCTTCCTGGATTTACCCATCAGACGATCATTCCGGCCTGTTGATTCCGCCTTGACCGGGCCACACCAGTGTATTATTCAGAAAGGCATACTGTCGACATCCGGTTATTAAGCTGATTATGGAGCAATTCTTTGTAAGGGAGATGGGGCTACAATGAAAGGAAAGATAAAACCTCTGGTTGTCCTTCTGCTGCTGGCAGTTCTGATCGGCGGCGCATTGTACTTCACCAAGAGAGGCAAAGGTGTTCCGGGTAATCAGCTTCGGTTGTTCGGTAACGTGGATATCCGGCAGGTACAGCTTGCCTTTCAGGAAAGCGGACGCCTTCTTAAGCTTCATGTGCAAGAGGGGGATCGGGTAAAAAAAGGTGAGTTGGTCGCTGAAATAGACGCGGTTCGCTATCAGGCAAATCTGGACAAAGCCAGGGCGGAACTGGCCGCACAGCAGCAGGTGGTCAAACGAATGAAAGCCGGCTCCCGCCCCCAGGAAATAGCCAGGGCCAGGGCCGATGTCCGTTCCTGGGAGGCGCGGGTAAAAGATGCCGAAATCACTCTGCGCAGGTTGCAGCGACTGGTAAAGAAAAATGCCACCTCGCAGCAGAAGGTTGATGACGCAACCACCGTTTATACAGCGGCAAAAGAGAGCCTTGAGTCCGCCCGCCAATCTCTGGAGTTGAGCCTGATCGGGCCGCGCAAGGAAGATATTGCCGCCGCAGTCGCCAGGGAGCAGTCTGCACGGGCTGCGGTGACCAGGGCCGCCAAAGAGCTGGCCGACACTAAACTCTATGCACCGGAGAATGCGGTCGTCCGGGATCGGATCATGGAGCCCGGCGATATGGCCTTTCCCTCCACTCCTGTTCTCTCGTTGGCCCAGACCGACCCTCTCTGGATCCGTGTCTATGTCCCGGAAACGGATATGGGCCGTATTGTTGCCGGTATGCGGGCCGAGGTGACGGCGGATTCCTATCCGGGCAAGAAGTATCGCGGCTGGATTGGTTTTATTTCTCCTACGGCCGAGTTCACTCCCAAAAATGTGGAAACAGAAGCCCTGCGGACCCGCCTGGTCTACCAGGCCCGTGTTTTTGTCTGCAACCCCGAGGATGAACTTCGCCTCGGTATGCCGGCAACCGTGCGCATTGATCTCGCCCAGAAGAAACCCGAGGGACCGGTCTTCCGTCAGGATGTCTGCCGGGCCAGATAGAGGACTTCTTTTGACGACCCCACAGAGTGCAGGCAGCTTCTTCTCGCCCATCCGGGTGCAGCACATCAGTATCAATTTTCAGGTCGGCACACGCACGGTTACCGCTCTGCAGGACCTCTCCTTTTCCATCAAGCCGGGCATCGTCACCGGGTTGATCGGCGCCGACGGCGCCGGTAAAACCACGCTTATGCGTCTGGCTGCGGGTCTGCTGGTGCCGGACAGCGGTTCCATTTCCGTGCTCGGCCATGATGCCACCCATGATTCCTTGACCGTTCAGGGCATGATCGGGTATATGCCGCAGCGGTTCGGCCTCTATGAAGACCTGACTGTTCAGGAGAACCTGGATCTCTATAGTGACCTGCAGGGTGTTGCGAAAAAAGACAGGCCAGGCCGCTACGGGCAGCTGATGGAAATGACCGGTATGGCGCCCTTTACCGGTCGCCTTGCCGGAAGACTTTCCGGTGGCATGAAACAGAAGCTCGGCCTGGCCTGCACCCTGATCAGGCCGCCCCGTCTCCTGCTCCTTGATGAGCCGACGGTGGGCGTTGATCCTGTTTCCAGGCGTGAGTTGTGGAATATCGTCTACCACCAGGTGCAAAATGAGGGCATGACCGTTCTGCTCTCCACCGCCTATCTTGATGAGGCCGAACGTTGCGGTGAAGTTGTTCTGTTGCATGAGGGAAAAAAGCTTGGCCGGGACACTCCTTCGGTGTTCAGTGAAAAATTGACCGGTCATGCCTTTGAAGTACGTTCGGATTTCGGCCGGCGGCGGGCGCTGCAGCAACGGTTGACGGAAAAGCCCAAGGTCGTTGACGCCCTGATTCTGGGGGAACATGTGCGGGTGGTCACCCGTGAACCGGTACAGGCGGAATCATTGGCCGGGGAGTTTTCCCTCCCGGATGAACCGGTACAGGTGACCGCTGTCGCACCCCGTTTTGAAGATGCCTTTATCTTCCTGCTCCATAAAGAAAAAAAGGACAATTCGAAAAACGACGGCTCTTTGGTCCTGTCCGCGCGGGTATCGGGCAACGGGCACGAAGAAGTGATTATCGTCCATAATCTACAACGCAAATTCGGCGACTTTTACGCCGTAAAAAACCTCTCCTTTACGGTCAGGCGGGGAGAGATATTTGGTTTGCTCGGGGCCAACGGCGCCGGCAAGTCAACGACCTTCCGTATGCTCTGCGGTTTGCTTCCGGCCTCCGGCGGCACCCTGCAGGTTGCGGGACTGGACCTGCGGATCGCCCGGGCCGAAGCCAGGGCCAGGATAGGCTATATGGCACAGAAGTTTTCCCTGTACGAGGGGTTGACCGTTTGGCAGAACCTGAAGTTTTTTGCCAATGCCTATGGTCTGTTCGGCAAAAAACGCAAAGAACGGATGGGCTGGGCCTTGGATGCCTTTGAACTGCTCACCCTGCGCGACAACGTCAGCGGCGAGCTGCCTCTTGGCTATAAACAACGCCTGGCCATGGCCGCTGCCCTGATGCATAACCCGGAAATTCTCTTCCTGGACGAGCCGACCTCGGGGGTGGACCCGCTGGCCCGGCGTGAGTTCTGGCACCGGATAAACGGTCTGGCCGAGGCCGGGGTGACCGTGCTGGTCACCACCCATTTTATGGAGGAGGCGGAGTACTGCGACAATCTGGTCATTATGGCCCGGGGCGAGGTCCTTGCCGCCGGTGATCCGCAGGAGTTGAAGCGAAATGCGGCTAATGATGCCTTGCCCCATCCGACCATGGAGGATACCTTCATCGCCCTGATCGAAGATTTTGATGCGGACCAGGGCTGATGGTGTTTTTCGGCGGTTTCCGGAAAATAATCATTCGTTCGTCCCCTGGAGGCGACACTGGTTTTAGGCAGAACAATAATGAGTTATTTCTTGCATTTTCTCTGAGTTCAGATTAATTGATAAATAAATCAATTTTTGGTAAACTATTTTTTTCTGGTGTTATTCCTACTGAAATTCCAGCTTTTTCCTTGGAGGTCATACAAACCGGTTATCCTATTCGTACAATCACTCCATCTTTTGACAACGGAGGAACGTCTATGTTTTCGAGCACGAGACCATCAGAATTGCGACATCATACCCGCTACCCAATCAAAAATGATATCTTCCTCGTTGTCCAGGGGTGCATCCCGGGCACCCCGATCAGTGTCACCGATTTAAGCAAGGGCGGGGTCGGCCTGTCGGTCCGTGATGGAATAAATGATCTGACGGATAAATATGTCCTTGTTGATCTCATTTCCGATAGTAACCAGGTTATCCTTCGTTCCCTGGCAACCAGGGTTGTCTTTGGCTCCATGACGGACGGCAACGGCGGGGATGGAGTTGATTCCGCCGGTAGATACGGCCTCCAGTTTGTCCACCTTTCTCCATTGCAAAAACGCCAGCTCGGCATGATTACCAAAAAATATGCACGCTCCC
>DRLX01000289.1 GCA_011322715.1 Desulfobulbaceae bacterium | reverse complement strand
GAATTTTTTTGTTTTCCGCCCTTTTTGGTATCTTTCGGCGCCCCTTTCGCTTCCGGGAATTGCTCAAGCAACTTAACTTTATCGGTGCAGGGTCCCTGGCCGTCATTTTCTTTACCGCCCTTTCTTCCGGTATGGTTCTTGGCCTGCAGGGGTATTATTCGCTCCATAAATTTGGGGCGGAAGGTATGTTGGGTTCCGCTGTTTCCCTGACGCTTATTATGGAATTAGGGCCGATATTAACAGCCCTTATGGTGACAGGTCGTGCCGGGTCGGCTATGTGTGCGGAGATTGGAATTATGCGGATCTCTGAACAAATTGATGCCCTTGAATGCATGGCGATTGATCCATTTCGCTATCTGATTTCCCCAAAGTTTCTCGCTGCCCTGATTTCCGTCCCATTGTTGACCGCCGTCTTTGATATTGTCGGCATCTTAGGTGGGTACCTTGCCGGAGTCGGGTTAATGGGAGTCAATTCAGGCTCTTTTTTGTCGGGAATGCAGCAGAGCGTAACAAACCATGACATTCGGCTTGGCCTGATTAAATCCGTTGTCTTTGGCCTGCTCCTTGTCTGGATATGTTCCGGGCGAGGTTATTTTGTCCAGCAGATTCGCGGGGCCGGCTTTGGAGCGGAAAGTGTGAGCAAGGTCACGACCCAGGCCGTTGTTCTGTCATCAATTTCCGTGCTCATATTCGATTACCTGTTAACTGCGGTATTGCTTTAATTATGTCTTCCACAACATCAAAAAACGTACCGGATACAGCAATTGAATTTGACCGGGTCAGTAAATCCTTTGGTCAACGGAATAAAAAACACCGGGTCCTCAATAATATCAGTTTTACCATTCCCAGAGGATTGACGACCGTAATTGCCGGTGGATCCGGCCAAGGAAAAAGTGTTACCCTGAAGTTAATTCTAGGCCTCCTCTATCCGGACAGCGGCAGAATTCTCGTGGATGGTATCAATGTTCCGTCGCTGAATAAACGGGAACTACTCAAGCTGCGAACACGTTTTGGTGTCTTGTTCCAGGGTTCTGCCCTGTTCGATTCGTTAACCGTTTTTGAAAATATTGCCTTGCCTCTCAGGGAACGGACAAAAATGAGCGAGGACGAGATACGAGCCAGAGTTCTTGCTACCCTGGATCAACTCGAACTGACCGGCCATGAAGATAAATTTCCGGCTCAGCTCAGCGGCGGTATGAAAAAGAGGGTCGGGCTTGCCCGTGCCATTCAACTGGAACCGGAAATCGTTCTCTTTGACGAACCGACCACCGGCCTTGATCCGGTAATGACCAGGGAGATATATCAGCTTTTTGATACTATGCAAAAAAAACTCGGATATACGGCTGTTATTGTCAGCCATGATATTCCAGGTGTTTTTGATATAGCTGATCAGATTATACTGCTCAACAAAGGAGAGGTTGATGTCTTTGGTGATGTCAACGAAATTGTTCACTCGGAAAAGCCTTATATCCGGGAATTTGCCGAAATGACAATGGGTGATTTATTTGCCCGTCCGGAAAAGGAGAAATGTCACTGATGAAAAACACACGACTTGAATTTATTGTCGGCGCCTTTCTTGTTCTTGGTTTGTTAAGTTTTGGTTGGCTGGCCTTACATCTTGGCGAAGTACCATGGCTCTCGTCCGGGCATACTTATGTTATTTATGCGGAATTTGATAATATTTCCGGTGTAAAAACCGGTGCGGATGTACAGGTGGCAGGAGTCGTGGTCGGAAGCGTCAGCGACATAACGCTATCTGATGATGACCTCGCCCGTGCCGCCCTGCAGGTGAATAAATCCCTTAAAATACCGGACGATTCCATTGCCTCGGTAAAATCTCAGGGAATAATCGGAGATAAGTATATTCAACTGACCTTGGGAGGAGATGAAGAACTGTATAAACCGGGTGATACAATTATGGACACGGAATCGTCTGTCGATTTGGAATCCCTGATCTCCAAGTTTGCATTTGGTAAGGTCAAATAGTGTTTGCCCTTAAACGGTTTTTTCGACCAAGTTCCAGGGGGATCGAAGATAAGTGGAACGCAGTGGAGACCTTGGGCTCACTGCCTTGTCATGCTTAAAAATAATGCATGGGACCACACTAATGGCGAGGTTCCCGTGCTTGTTTTATTCACCTTCCCTGACCCCGAAAGAAAAGACAATTTTCAAGGTGGCCATTCGTCTATTCTAAGTATCTGTACGACTCACTTCGATGTAACGGCCCCAACCGCGACAACGACTCCGCGTTCCTGTAATGAAAACAGACCCACTCTTTGCGGGCGATTATCGGGTAAACTTCATAGCATCGTATTTCTCCATTGTCCGGTAAACGTATAGGAAAGAGGCCTGATCGCGCTGCTTGTTGCGATTACAGGCGTTTCCACCTCTTTGCAGAACGCATATATTTTATGATGGCATAAAGGTCTATTTTTGTGTATGCTATTCTGTTATGTCGCTTCTTAGTGGTTGAGGTTTTGGTGGTGAACAACATGAAAATCCCTTTTTCTCAAATATCAACGACTGGACAGCAGTATTCGCTTGACCTACAGGAGTTTGCTACTGAGAAAGAAATTTTTTCCCTGCAGGGGATGGTTTCGTTGTCCTGCTTATTGCAAAGAAAGAGTGCGGACCGGATTTTCTTACAGGGCAGGATACAGGCGACTTTACTCTTATATTGTGATCGATGTCTGCAGCAATATGTGAAAATTGTTGATTCCAAGCTGAGCTTTATCTGTGAAACCGACGGTTCCAGTTACCATCGGATGAAAGAGATAGATCTAACGACTCGGGATCTTGATATTGTTCAACTTGAAGAAGCTGTAATTGATCTTTCGGAAATTATACGACAGCAGCTGTATTTGAGTGTACCTCAGCGTCGATTATGTAAGGAAGATTGTAAAGGTATATGTTCAATCTGTGGCACGGATATGAACTGTAATCCCTGCCGATGCTCCCGCGAGCCTGCAAATAATCCATTTGCCGTTCTTGCGGCATTAAAAGAGAAATAGAGACCGATCATTCCGTTTACAACTGGTCGGTAATTCAATATATAAATATATTCCAAAGAAATAAGGAATATAATGGAGGAAAACGATGGCTTTACCAAAAAGACGACATTCACATTCGCGAACAAGGAAACGGCGTTCCCATG
>DRLX01000288.1 GCA_011322715.1 Desulfobulbaceae bacterium | reverse complement strand
TGAATCCGGTTACGAAAAAGTTGAAGAAATGGATGGTCCCGGGGTAGCGTATAGAATAATTATCACTTATCGGTATGTAGTTGATGGGGTTCAATATGAAAACAGTAATTATGATTTTTGTAATCAATCTGTTGATAAATACGAACAGGAACAACTGTTAGCCAGATATCCTGCGGGGAAAAAATAACCATCCGTGTCAATCCAAAAAATCCGGTAAGTTCTGTAATCGTTGTAGGAACAACTTGGTGGCATTACACCTGGTTGATATTATGCTTTGCCTTTTTCTATCTGCTGTTGAAAGCGCTTGTAAACTGAAACTGGTAATCAGGGAATCGGACCCAAAAAAGGGGACATAAAAACAAAAAAATAAATTGGTCTCCTTTTTTCCTTACTTGTTTCTGCGCCAGTTTGGGTGGGTAATATTGAACTTGTTGATCTTGTAATTCAGGGCCCTGGGGCTGATGCCCAACCGCTTGGCAGCATTTTTCTGTACCCAGAGACTCTCTTCCAGTGCCCGCAGGATCAGGTCCTTTTCATGGATTTCCAGCGGTTCAACCCGGGTTGATGCGGAACCGTTACCCGGGCCGTGAAAATCAGGGATCTGGATGGAGTCGGTGGTGATCAGGTTGCTGTCTTCAAGGATCACTGCCCGTTCAATGGTATTGGCCAGTTGCCGGATATTTCCCGGCCAGTGATAGCTTTTGATAAGAGCGACGGCATCCTCGGAAAATCCGTCCACCTTTTTTTTCAGGCTGATACATGACTTTTCAAGCAAGCGGGTGGCCAGGGGTTCAATGCAGAGTGGACGGTCCTTTAATGCAGGTAATTTGACCGGGAGAACGTTAATGCGGTAATAGAGGTCTTCGCGCAGCTTTCCGGCCTTGATCTGGGTGATGAGATCCTTGTTGGTGGCGGCGATTACGCGGACATCAACCTTGATGGTCTTGTTGCCGCCCACGCGCTCAAAGGCCTTTTCCTCAAGCACCCGCAAAAGCTTGGTCTGAATTTCCATGGATATTTCCCCGATTTCATCCAGGAAAATAGTGCCGCCGTTGGCCTGTTCAAACCGTCCGATCCGCTGTTTGTCCGCACCGGTAAAGGAGCCTTTTTCATGCCCGAACAGCTCACTTTCCAGTAGGGCCTCGGGGATGTTGGCGCAGTTGATTTTAATAAATGGTTTGTGGCGGCGTGGCGAGTTATAATGGATGGAGCCGGAGAGGAAACTTTTGCCGGTTCCGGTATCGCCGGTTATGAGAATTGTTGAGTCTGTGGAAGCAAATTTTTTCAGGCTGGTGATGACCTTTTTGAAGGATGAACTTTCAGCAATGATGGAGTCAAAATCATAGACAATGTCCTGTTTCCTCCGAAGGTAATCAATTTCGTTTTGTAACTCCCGCTGCTTGATTGCCTTCTGGACCACAAGTTGAATTCTGGTTGGTGAAAAGGGTTCGGCGATAAAATCAAAGGCACCCCGTTTAATTGCCTGGACAATAAGCTCTGCTTTCTCCGATTTGCTGGTTATAATGATTGGAGTATGGGGCGTCTGGGTGCGGGTCTGGTCAAGGAGGGAAAAAGCGCTGCCTTGGTCTTCTTTGACATTCATAAAAATAACGTCATATTGGCGCTTGTTCATCTCCCGTTTAAATGATTTGGGGTCATTACGGAAAATGATGTCCGACGAATCAGCCAGGGCCTTATGGATATTTTTCTTGCTGTCGGGCAGCCATTCATAGGCGAGTACCGCCAGTTTATTTGTGTCCATGGATTCTTTGGTCCGGGTTTGTCTTTCGATTATGGTATCACAATATCTTTTTTGTAATTATAGGTCTTTTATAACGAAAAGCAAAGGAGATATGCATTTTTATCAGGAATAATTCATAAAAAAAATGGGAAAATAGAAGATACGTACGGAGATATGGAAGACAACGATCCGATATTATTATCGGAAGATGAAATGAGGATGGGGGCGGCCATAGAAGAGGCCGGGAAAAGCGCAGCCATCGGCGAGGTGCCGGTCGGCGCTGTTTTAGTGCTTTCAGGTCGGATTATAGCGCGCGCAGGAAACAATGTGCGCACCTCATGTGACCCGTCCGGACATGCGGAAATACGGGTGTTACGACAGGCAGCCCGTAAGATCGGTAATTATCGGCTGCCGGACGCCGTTGTCTATGTGACGCTGGAACCCTGTCCCATGTGTGCGGCAGCCCTGGTGCATGCACGGATAGCAAGACTGGTGTTTGGAGCCGTTGATCCCAAAGGGGGAGGAGTGGTTTCAAAATATGGTATCGGCGGTGATGGTTTGCTCAATCATCGTTTTTCAGTTACCGGCGGGATTCTGCAGGGAAAATGCAGTCGGCTTTTGCGGGATTTTTTTCAAAAGAGACGTTGAGGGAGATTTTTCTGTTGTCAAATTCGACAACACCGTATACAAAGTGCCTCAACAATGGCAGGGATGCTTTTCTTTATTGTTGTTGATTCAGCTTTCCCGGAGAGGTGACCGAGTGGCTTAAGGTGCACGCCTGGAACGCGTGTGTACGCAAGTACCGTGAGTTCGAATCTCACCCTCTCCGCCAGTTTTTGTAATCTCTCCATTGCTTTTTAGCTGGTTGAGACATATATTGTTGCCGTTCGGATTTTATCCGAATTGATTTTTAGACTTGGTGTGATAGCCGGGTCCTGCGCAACAGAGAATCACGAACTCCGTCAGGTCCGGGAGGAAGCAGCGGTAGTGAACCTCTCTGTGTGCTGCAGGGTTGCCCGGCTATCCTTTTTTGTGCTTCCCGATTGTACAGCTTTTGGCTATACTGTTACCCGTCGTCTCTTTGACCCTTTCGTCCCTTACAGGTTCTTTCACAAGAAAATGCGCAGGTGACCGTTGTCCTATCTTGTCTTAGCCAGAAAATCCCGACCACAGACCTTTGAAGAGGTCGTCGGCCAGAAAATTATTGTCCGTACGCTGCAAAACGCCCTTGCCGCAGGTCGCGTCCCGCATGGTCTTATCTTCAGCGGTATTCGTGGAACCGGAAAGACCACCCTGGCCAGGATCATGGCCAAAGCACTCAACTGTGAACAGGGGCCGACCCCGACTCCCTGCAATACCTGTCCCTCCTGCCGGGATATTGCCGCCGGCGCAAGCGTAGATCTCCATGAAATCGACGGCGCCTCCAATCGTGGTATTCAGGAAATACGTGATCTGAAAGAAAATATCCGCTTCATGCCGACCAGTGCGCGTTTCAAAATCATCATTATCGATGAGGTGCATATGTTGACGAGCGAGGCATTCAATGCCCTGCTCAAAACCCTGGAGGAGCCGCCGGATCACGTGTATTTCATGTTTGCCACCACCGAACTGCACAAGGTGCCGGTGACGATATTGTCCCGCTGCCAGCGCTATGAGCTGCAGAGGGTAGGGCGCATGGAACTGGCCGCCCATTATACCCGTCTTGCCGAGTCGGAGGGTATTACCATCGAACCAGCGGCTGTGGACCTTATCGTGCGGGAGGCTGCCGGCAGCGTAAGGGACGGCTTGAGTCTGCTTGATCAGGTTTTTTCCTATTGCGGTGATGAGGTAAAGGCCGAGGAGGTCGCCGAGGTGCTTGGGCTTGTCAGTGGGCAGGTGATTGCCGATCTCGGTGAGGCACTGCTGACCGGTGATATCAGCCGGGCCATGGAGCAGCTTGATCAGGTTTATGGCTACGGCATGAATATCAAGCGCTTTGTCAGTGAATTGCTGTCCTGGTTTCGTCATCTTATCTTCTGCTGTCTCAATAAAGAACCTGGTCGACTTTTGGACCTGCCGCAGGAAGATATCGCCAGGTTTTCCGAAATTGCACAACACTATTCCCTGACCACCGTGTATGCCCTTTTCAATATTCTTCTGGAAGGGCTGGAGCGGGCCCATTATTCCTCACAGCCCAGGCTCGCCATTGAGATGGCCTTTATCGGAGCGGTGCAGGTGGGTGACGTGCAACCGGTCTCGGAGCTGCTGGTTCGTCTGGACACAATCCTTGCCGGGGCCGGGCAGGAAATTTCTACGATTTCTTCCGCTGCACCGGAACGGAAAAAAAAAGTCGTTCAACCGGCTGCCCGTGAGATTCCCGAAAAGACACTGAAGGAAAGCCCGTCAACTCCCCACAAGGAACAGGAAATATCGCCGCCACCGGTTGCCGGTGTCGCCGAAAAAAAAGAATACGTAAAAAAAGAAGACGTAAAAAAAGAAGACATAGAAAAGGAGCAGGTAAAAAACGAACAGGTTCAGGCTGCAAAAAAACATCCTTCATCCGGGAAAGATATTGTCGAAAAGTCAGACGGCCCGCCGTCAGGGAAGAAGGAGGCATCCCTTGATGAAAATAAGTTCCGTGATAAAAAAGAGTCCAGGGATGAAAAAGAGCCTGGGTCGGTTCAACAGGGTACCTTAGGACAGCGGGACATTAAGCGTCGCTGGCCCGCGTTTGTCGACTATGTGCGTGATCGGAAACCGTGGATGGCTGCGACGCTCCAGAAGGCCACGACTGTTACTCTTGAAAAGGAGG
>DRLX01000287.1 GCA_011322715.1 Desulfobulbaceae bacterium | reverse complement strand
GCCATTGCTAGAGCACTCATTTACTGTCCCTTTGAAGGTGGGCCAGGTGAAAAATTCCCGGGGGTCGGAATTTTATCCGCCAGAGATTTGATAAGCTGGTAGGCCCCATCCACTCCGCCGAGCTGGTCCACATCAGTAGACATTGAACAGTCCTTGGCAATCTTTACCTGGCCTTTGCCGACTTCCCTGGCTGAAGTGATCTTGATAGAGCATGAGCTGCCATCTTTCCCTTGGTGCTGATATTCATAGATGGCCCCGCCAGACTTAGCCGACCCCATATCTGAGGTGGCACAACCTGACAAAATGGCAGAAAAAGAGAGAATAAATAGGCTAGAAATTGCGTAAACACGTTTCATCTGACTGACCCTGTGAGTGAGACCCAAGACCATTATCCACAATCCTGAGAAAAACTTCCAGTAACCAAGAAAAGCAAAGCCCCTGTAATTCAGGGGCTTTGCCAGAGAACGCCGCCTGAAATCAGGCTTTTTCCAGGGTCCCTTCGTTGAGCTGGGCACGAATCCATTTATCATCGACCACTTCAGTAATGGTACTGGGATAGATCTCGATCTCCTGGGTAGGGCAGAACATTTTGTACGGGTTTACAGGGCGAACCCGAATCTTTTTCCCAGTGTGCTTCGCGCCCTTCTTTTCAGGCTTGGCTTCCGCAACAGCTTTGGCAGCCTGCTTATTTTCCTCAGCTTTCTTGGCGGCAGCCTCAGCCGCTTTCTTGGCAGCCTCATCAGCCTGTGCCTGTTGTGCGGCCAGAGCCTCTTCTTGAGACTGGGTGGGTTGTTTCTGTTCTTCGGACATAGCTATCTCCGGTTTAAGGTCATTGATTCTCGTCGAGAACCTACATTATATGCTCAACTTCATGAGCGTGGCAAAGAAAAGCCCGGCACAGGGCCGGGCTTCAACTCCTTGAGCTCTACGAGCTATTTTTCTGTTACGAGAAGTCCAGATACTTGAACGCCTCTTCAGATAGGCGATACAGCAAAGAACCGAAATCGACTCGGAACACGCTGGTACGCTGCAGAACCATCTCAGCCGTAGCGCTGTAAGTCGCGGAAGCATTGACCACCTCACGCAGGGCATACCGACTGTCGAACAGTACCACATGGTTGGCAGCAACCACACCATCGGGAACCAGCATGACGTTGGGAACACCAACGCTCCAGTTCAGCAGGTTGGGCTCGACATTCAGACCATAAGTGCCCAAGGCCCCAGCATTCGGACCAGAAGTAGACGGATCGTATATCAGAGGACGCCCAGTACGGTTCTGGATGGCCAGGAACGTATCCAGGGTCATCAGAGCGCTGTCATAGGTCACCTTGCGCAGAGGATCATACAGCGCCTTCAGCCAGGCTTTCTGGGTCATGGTGCCACCAGTAGCCGCCGCATCATAGGTAGAGGCCAGAGTCACGGGAAGGGCACTTTGGCCAGCGTCGATATTGCCAGCGACCACATTATTCACATCTTCCCACAGCTTGGCATAGCGCTCACCCTGGGCCTGTTGAGCCAGACTGGTGGCAACCAGATCCACAGTGGAGTTCTGCTGGGCCTGATGGGAGATTTCCAGGCCGATGTCAGAGCCACCAATGGACTTGCTGTACTCACTGGCTGTGATGGAGACCATCGTGCGAGGCAGCGTGTTCTGGGAAGAGCGGGTGCTGCGCTCGCCGCGAGGCTTGGTCACGTTGATCAGGGGCTGGGTGAACATGGCAGAATTGATGGTCTCGCGGGCGGAGATCATACGGTTCCAGATAGCCAGCTCAGGATCGTTGTCTTCCAACAGGTACTGGTTCATCAGACTCAGCACCACTTCAGGGAAGAACACCCGGGTAGCCGGAGTAGTGCCCTGCTGACTGGGAGCTACGATAGTGCCGCCGACTGCCAGAGTCTCACCAGCCAGTCTAGCCGTGGCTGAACCGTCCAGAATATCGGAAATCTTGGTAGCCTGAATGCCACGGGCCGGGTCATCCTTGGCATAAATGCCCAGGCTGGCGCAACCTTGCTCGAAAGCAGAACCCCAAGCGGGATCAGCGTCGGCATATTTGGCGTTAATAAGAGATGCCACGGACATACCGGCGCGTTCTGCGGTTTGGTAGTCTTCCAGTCGGAGGGAACCCTCCTTGACACCGGATTCAGTCATGTATTTGAAGTTTGCTACAGCAGACATTTCCTGCCCTCCTTACACTTTGCGGAGCAGTACGCGGTCGCCCGCAGCTCCACCATAGGTTTCCACCACGATCCAGGCATGAACTGCAGTAGCTGCAGAAGCCGCGATCACGTTGCCACCATCAGGAGTGGCAGTACCAAGCGCCGTAGGGGTGCCGGCAACAACCCGGGCACCCCGGGTCAGACCGCCGACTTCATCTACGGCATACGCTTCCTTGTTGACATCGCAGGAAACAGAGCCGATGCTGTGGCCGTCTTCGGTAGCCGGCTCCACGGCGGTAACAAATCCGTAGATTTCGTCGCCGCTGGCGCATTGCTCCAGATAGCCAGCAGCATTCTGTTTCATCGCCTTACCGATGTCTTTGTCGCTGTATTGACCCGTGTTATCCCCAAGCGCTTCGACACGATCAGGAAGATAGGGGGCAACCGTCATTTGTTTTACAAAAGCCATGATAGTTCCTCTTTAGTGATGCCTGTTATTGCGCTTTGGGCACCAGGCCGATTTTACGGGCCTCGGCCTTGAGGTCTACACCCTCATTGCCAGCCCCCGCTGTTTCGGTCGTTTGACCGACTTTGAATTTTTCGTAGAAATCCGCTTTCACCAGGGAATACTGCTGGATCAAAGCATCCACAGACAGAGTATCCAGGCCAGCGATACTCTTGTTGATACCAACCCCGAGTCGCTCAGTGGACTCAACAGCAATAACTTTCAGACTGTCCACTTGGTTGGTGAGCGCGGAATTCTCAGCCTTCAAAATGGCTGCCTGGCCAACGCTCTCAGCCAATTCTGCACGAACTTCTTTCAGCTCTGCCCGCAAAAAGGCAACCATAGCCTGGCTGCTCTCAGCACCGGCATTGGCACCGTCTTCAGCACCGGCATTGGCACCGTCTTCAGCACCGGCATTGGCACCGGCATTGGCACCGGCTTCAGCACCAGCAATCTGTTCGGCAGGGACTCCACTCGCAAGCTGGGCCAGCGCAGCCTTATCGAGAACAACTTTTTTCATCTCAGTTTCTCCATCAAAGTTTCTCACTGTCCCAGAGGCTGCTACGCCCCCGTCCGGATTTTCGACCTTGACCAGTGAAGAAATCAGGTCGTTAAAAGAAGTCACGCTGTCCACCAGCTTTAACCTCTTCGCTTCCTCGGCAAAAAACACTTGGCCTTCGGCCCAGGAATCTTTTGCAGAGATCTCAAGAGCCTTGCGATTTTCCGTAACTGCTCCCAAGAAGAAATTGTACAGAGTATCCACTTTCTTTTGAAAGAGTTTTTTAGCCTTATCTGACAATTCTTCAGCAGGGTGCCCAAGCGCTTTGTACTTCCCTCCCCGAAAAACCGTCACTCCAAGACCTCGCTCTTTCAAAGCTTTGGCATACTGAGTGTGTACCACTATCGCGCCAACAGACCCCCACTCAGACATGGGTGCCCCATAAATCTTTCTGGCCGCAGAAGCAATCCAGTATCCTGCGGACAGCGCTTTCGTGTTGGAAAATGCGTAAACAGGCTTCATGCCGTCAGCCACTTTGATATTCTCAGCAATGGCCCCGATGCCCTCAGCATCTCCACCGGATGTAGATAGGCTCAGAATAATGTCAGTGATGTTTTCGTCTTCCACGGCGCGGTTAAGCGCTGCAGCGATTGTGTTGTAGGAGGTCAGGCCAAAGACCAGGTTCCAGAAGGAATCCCGATTTGTCAGAGATCCCTGGATAGTAATGATAGCCAGATTGCCATGCTCCTCATAAATCGCATCCACCAATTCATCCAGCAGCTCGTCAGTGCTATCGAACTTTTCAGACGCCGCTTCCCGGGGATTGTCCTGAATCCATTTCTCCGCCGCGAGAACACGATAGAAAGAGGTCTCCTCTCCCAACCACATGCTGAGATTGGTCCCAGACACTTCTCCAACGCTAATTTTCTTTCCCATCACGATTTCCTCTGATTGTCTTTTCCGCCGCTGGAGGCTGGGGTGTCCGGAGCCAACTGGCGTCCATTAGTGTTGTCTCTGAGTCCCGGGATCGTTGCATCGACAGGCTGGCTCATGTCCAGAAAAAAAGTTCCAGACAGACGAGGAGCCGTATCGGGCAACGAGCCCAGGCCCAACATTTGCTGCGCCTCATCGTCTGTGATGCGACCTGTGCTCAGAAGCTCCATCACTCTGCGTTGTTGGATGGCTTTGTGCCCCTCCAGCTCCATCTCAGGTCTCAAGTCAATAGGCTTGTAGTTGACTTTTACATACGCATCAATGCCATAGAGTCTCACTGCCAGCGTAAGCGCCCGGCTGAGAACTTGTTCTACTGGACCCTGCAGCATTTTGGCAATATGCGTGAACAGCATGGACTCGGTAGAAGACGTGTTCTGACTTCCTCCAAGGCGAAGACCAAGAATAGAGGGATTGGACTTCATGGCGGAAGCTGCCAGACCAGACAACGCATCCAACATATCCTTGTAGTCTTTCTTTTCCCCGGCAGATGCTACGGAATCGACTTCCGTTGTGTCGTAGTACACCAGGCTATCTTCAGGAGACAGGTTTTTCACCCGCTGCTCCACGGCATTGAGCACACTGTCAAAATGCTTTTTCAACTTGTCCGGGTCATTCTTCACTCCAGCAGGGGCGGACTGGAGAACTTTCTGGGTATCCAGTTTTACCAGCAAGCGCGGTGCCCCATTCTGCCGGATAACGCGGCGCATGTCCTCAATGAATTCGTCATAGTGAAACAGCCTTTTCAGGCTGGACACCATATAGGAAACTGAATAAATCCGGTCCGTGGGCTTGGCACACTCAGCAATCCATATCGTAGGAAGATCCAGAGAAATGTCCCCAGTCTTCCCCTGGGAGGACGCAGAGCGCTTCTGGTAGGGCTTTCTGGAGCCTTTTCCGTCCGACTTCCAGATTACGGTGGAATAGTCGAACGGCACAATCCGATCCAAGAACCTGTCAGTGCCCATCACGCCTTCTATGGCAACTCCCCCTGTCAAGGCGGCCTCCAAAAGAAGTGTTTCAGACAGGGCATTCAGACTGAGCTTGTCGGAGTACCCCTTGGAATAGTCCCAGAGGGTGTCCAATGAAGAAATGACAGACTCTGCCACCATCAGCCCTTCTCGGCTGAACTCGTTTGATCCGGTAGTGAACGCCGCCAGAGAAATGCCGCTGCTTGCAATTCTGACCATGGATGTGACGGCGGTACTGACCAAGCCATCGGTCTCGTACAGGTCTCGTAGCGTTTGAGTCTCATCCAAGGAATTTCGATAATCCCGGATTGCTTGGTTCAGAGCTGGCTGGTTGTCTTTTCTGAACTGCTCACCGCGCTTCTTCCCAGAAGTTTTAGTCTGGGAAGTTTGAGAGCTTCGCACTTTTCTTGGAAGCACTACTGGAGGCGAAGTTTGGGCAGCCATCAAGGGTCCCTACGAGATCAGGTTACCGGAAGAATACCAAGACCGTCCATTCTTGGCAATAAATTCCAGGGATTAGAAAAACTGATTGGGGTCCAGATACTCCCCCTCAGTATCTATCACCTCGAAATGCAGGTGCGGGAGCATCCTGGCATCGTAGGCATGGCTGACATTCTGAAGAGATCCGATAACTTGCCCAATCTCTATTCTCCGCCCTACTTCCAATCGGGTCGAGGCATAGAAATAGCGGAATCTCAGGCCGTCCAAGCGGGTAACCTGGATGTATCGGAGGAACCCCTTAACCGGGTCTTTGGGATCATACGGGTATCCTATTTTTGTCAACTTACCCGCACACAGAGAAACGATGGGGGAGCCCGGGAGCCCAACAATGTCTACTCCGTTGTGCTTCCCATAGGCCCGGGGAGCACCAAACTCCCCGGAGCCAAAGCCGTCCATAGGACGCTGGGTGGGAATCACTGGGATTTCTCCCCCAGAATTACAGCGATAGTGGAGAAAACTCCAGCCAAGGCTGCCGCATAGGTCATATACTCGTCAGCCGTCATTCCCAGTACAACAGCAAGACCGGCCAGGCCCGCATAGGTGGATGGCTCAGAGAGCCGCAGAAGCAATGCTTTCATCATAGGTATCCTCGTAGGTTATGAGATAGTGAATGCGCCATTCACATCATCGAAATCGAAGTTTTCAGTGCCGGCGTCTTCGATGGTTTTGGCTGCGCCGCGATCCCACCACCCGATCAGAGGCCCGTTGGCTGCAGTAGCGTTGTACAGAACCGCATAACGATAGGGGCCAATGGTGCCGCCTGAAGCCGTCAAACTGGTATCGGCACAGGTAATTTTGGTGACATTGCCAGACCGTGCCCGGGTGTACGAAAGCGCCAGACCGCCGGCATTGTAGCCATTGCCAGCAGCGATCTCAGTGAGATCCGCCAGCACCGCATTGGAGGCAACCGGAGCCGTGTTGGTCAGCAGCAGTTTCAGAGAGTGCGTGGAACCGTCCAGGTTGTGCTTGGCACTGGCCAGATCCTCAGAGAAAACATCGAATTTATTAAAAACGGCCATAATGGGTCTCCATCAGTTGCCTGGGTGAGCTCCCGTCACATCTGAGCAACAGGAATGATAAAGCTTTTGTCCTCTTGACCTTCTGGATTGTAAACCAATCTCACAGTTATGAGAACTTTTTCCACGGAAGCAGGAAGTCCTGAAATGAGCATGGAGGTCTTATCGCTGTTCGTCTGCTCAGAAGAAAATTGCACTGCCGGATTGTCTGCAGACCAAGTAGCGGAGGCCAAGGTCATTCCAGGAAGAAGAATGAAATCATACGGACGCATCACCCATTCCACTCCCCCATCAACAACAACCACGTTGGATTTCGAGGGAAATACCGGCTCGGAATTCCCCGTAATCCCTCCACTCCGGGCCAATCCATAGAACCCTGAAAACTGGGAAGGGAGCACCACGGACTCCTTTTCGTAACAAAGCTGAGAAGGGGACCAAACCGGTGGCCTCAGCATAACCGTGTACCGTTTGGCGTCGTCAGGGTCCTGCGGGTCCATAAGGACAGGAACAGAAGTACCATCGTGGATAATCACAGTGTCGCTCCTTTTATTGCAATGACGGTCTCTTCCGTCCTAATAGGGTGTAAATCTCTCGGGCTACTCACGCAGGCCACCGTTCGGCCTACTTCTCCGTAAGGTATGCTGCCATACATTGACAGGAAATGGCCAGAAACTACCAAGCTTCCCGTTTCCAGAGGGACGGTCTCAGACAGATTGAACGTCAGGCTGTATCCAAGAACCTGCCATTGCCCAGACTCCAAAACCATCCCTGAGTCAGAGAAAAAGGTCAGACCCTGACCTGCAACCGCCCAGGACCCGGTTTCAAGCTGAACTGCAGCATCTGAATAAAAAGTCAGACCGTGCCCGGCAACCCCCCAGGACCCGGGCTCAAGCGCCATCACAGCATCTGAGTAGAAGCTCAGGCTCTGACCGGCAACCGCCCAGGACCCGGTTTCAAGCTGAACTGCAGCGTCTGAATAGAAAGTCAGCCCATGCCCGGTAATCGTCCAAGAGTCCCGGGCAAGAGAAAATACCGATTCGGAATAAAACAGCAGCCCGAATCCATGAACTGAAACCTGCCCAGATCCAAGAATCACAGAAGAATCCGAGTACATCTTAAGCGGGAACCCGGCCACGGCAAAAGAACCCGCCTCAGCCACCATGCCTGAATCAGAAATTATGTTCAGGTCCTGCCCGGTAACCGCCCAAGACCCATCCTCAAGCGCCACCACATCATCTGAGTAGAAGCTCAGGCTCTGTCCGGCAGTCGCCCAAGACCCGGGCTCAAGCGTCACCACAGCATCTGAGCGGAAAGTCAGATCATGTCCGGAAACGGACCAGGACCCTGGCTCAAGCGCCATCACATAGTCGGAATAGAACGTCAGGCTCTGACCGGTACTCGCCCAAGACCCAGCCTCAAGCGCCATCACAGAGTCGGAATAGAAAGTCAGGTTCTGCCCGATAACCGAAACTTGGCCAAGGTCAAGAGACACGGAAGAGTCAGAGTACAGCTTCAGATCGTAGCCAGCCACTCCAAGGCTGCCAAACTCCAGCACCATTCCTGATTCAGACCTGAAAATAAGGTTACTGCCGGAAACAGGACAATCTCCTGGCTCCAAAGAAAACACCGATTCAGATATAAAGGTCAAGCCCTGTCCGGCAGTCACCCAAGACCCGGGATCAAGCGTCACCACAGAGTCGGAATAGAAAGTCAGGTTCTTCCCGGAAACGGCCCAAGACCCGGGATCAAGCGTCACCACAGAGTCGGAATAGAAAGTCAGGTTCTTCCCGGAAACGGCCCAAG
>DRLX01000286.1 GCA_011322715.1 Desulfobulbaceae bacterium | reverse complement strand
CATTCTTGAGCAAATCATCAAGCGCGACCTAAACGATTCCACCAGATCTCTTGCACCCCTCAAACCGGCAGATGATGCTGTTATCATCGACTCAAGCCACCTGTCCGTCGAAGATGTTGTCAAAATCATAATTTCTCAAATTAGCACGGTCAACTAACCGCCGTTTCCAGACGCTCATCTGTCTTTCGCATATCGGAAAAATAGAGAGAAGGCGTAAATACTGAAAGGTTAAACCATTGGCGAGTTGTACATTGAATTATCGATAATGCGTTAAATTTTCAGATAATATCATGCACGACGTTGGCAAGGTTTCGAGGATAACACTGAGACAACGTGAGCATATCATTATTAAAGCTACCCTCAATAGAATAGATAAAAAAAAACGGTCGACCACAATGGTCGACCGTCTTACGAAGGAGAAAACAAGGTATGTAAGCAGTTGGCAGGCTGCTTGTCTACCATATTGGCCAGGCAAAGCACATTATGCGCGACCAATCTTGAAAACCCGGTAACTTTTCCTGCTCCGGGTAAAGGATATTTTTAATATTTGACGTATTAATTGACGACCGACCACAAGTGGGTCGGTCGTCATACGAAGGAGAAAACAAGGTATGTAAAGCAGTTGGCAGGCTGCTTCGATACCATTATTGACCAAGCAATGCAGTAGCAGCTTGACCAATCACTGAACCCGGGAACAGGCCGATCCCCAAGACCCCGAGTAAGGCAATACCAAGAACAGCATATATTCCTGGAGTAAAATCCAGAGCTATATTCTCTTGTGGATCACTCATATACATATATCGTACAACCCGCAGATAAAAGAATGCCGAAATTGAACTGAAAATAACCAAGCCGATAACCGTCATCGTGTAACCGGCACCCAAAGCAGCTTTTAACAGATAAAATTTACCAACAAAACCAGCCGTCGGTGGAATACCGGTCAAAGAGAACATAAAGATTAACATTAAAAAGGCTGCAAGAGGGTTCGTTTTTGACAGTCCTTTGTAATCTTCAAGAGATTCCCGTCGATTACCGGGACTTGCAAGTAGAACCAAAATAGCAAAAGCACCCATATTCATAAAGCCATAGGTCAGCAGATAGGTCATGGTAGCAGACATACCTTCAGCAGTGCCAGATAGAACGCCAAGCAAAGAATATCCGGCATGAGCGACGGCTGAATAAGCCAACATACGTTTTATACTTGTCTGAGATAGAGCGGTAATATTACCAATCGCCATAGTCAACAGGGCAAGGGAGGAGAGCAGGATTCCCCATTGATCATGGAACTGAGGAAAGCCGGTAAAGAGAACACGGCCAAATACAGCAAATCCGGCGGCTTTTGGCCCAACCGACATGAAAGCGGTAATTGCTGTCGGTGCGCCTTCATAAACATCAGGGGTCCAGAAATGAAACGGTGCAATCGCAACCTTAAAACAAAAGGCGGCTATCATCAGTCCGAGTCCGGCAAGAAGGGCTGGATTATGCAGCAAATTGCCGGAAACCGTAAACTTGGCGATTTGTGAAATATTGGTTGTCCCGGTCAATCCGTAAACTATAGATATACCGTACAACAATATCGCTGATGCAAATCCACCCATAAGCAGGTATTTCATTGCTGCTTCAGCAGATCGGCCATCATTACGAGGTAGCCCGACTAGGCAGTAAATGGAAAGCGCCATGAGTTCAAGGCCGAGATAGAGAACCATCAAATCACCGGCGGATGCCATCAGCAACATACCGACGGCGGAAAATATCATCAGAGAATAATATTCGCCCTGTTTGAGCCCCTCGGTACGTCTGAAATGTTCACTCATCAAAGCCGCCATGATAACACCCAAAAGGCAAATAACCTTAAAAAAGGCGGCGTAGGAGTCAGCGATAATCATTCCCCCGAATCCGACAATATTCTTTTCTCCTGCGACCATGAGCAGGGCAGCTAAACAGCCGACAACGGTCAACCAGGGCAGGAGTTCACGACGTTTGGGGGCAAATACATCCAGCCCGATAAGAAAGAGACCTATACAGACCAGAAACATCTCCGGTATAATCGGCCCAAAGGCTTTCCAGCTGACAAGTGCTGTATTAATCATTGTCTATCCTTTTGCTTGAAAACTAACAGAAAATTATTTCCGATCCGTCAATCAGTGAAGTATTACAGCCGCAACCTGCTTAGCTGAACCGGCACTTCCCTGGACCTGATCAATAAGGTGCGTAACTGAGACATGCATAAAACTTAACATGGCATCAGGATACAGACCAATCCAGAAAACCAGCCCGACCATGGGCAACAAGGTAATTATCTCTCTTGTTGTTAATTCAGGTAACCCAACGACCTTCTTATTAATAGGATTGAAAAATATGCGTTGATACAGCCAGAGCATATACCAGGCCCCAAGAATCAGGCCGGTTGCGGCAAAAAAAGCGGTCCAGGGGCTGTGAATAAAACTTCCAAGAAGGATCAAAAATTCTCCAATGAAACCATTGGTAGCCGGAAGGCCAATGGCAGCCATGGTAAAAAGCAGAAAAAAAGATCCAAAGATAGGCATGGTTGAAGCTAATCCGCCGTAATCCTTAATAACCCGGGTATGGGTCCGTTCGTACACCATACCGATACAGAGGAAAAGGGCACCGGTGACGACACCATGGTTGATCATCTGCAGGATTCCGCCCTCAATACTCTGGGTGTTCAGGGAATAAATACCGAGGGTTATAAAACCCATATGGGAAACGGAACTGTAAGCAATCAGCCGTTTCAAATCAGTCTGGCCCAGACATATGATTGCACCATACACAATTCCAATGAGGGAAAGAACTATCATCGGTACCATCATAGCCTGCGTGGCCTGAGGGAGGATCGGCATGGAAAAACGTAGGAAGCCATACGCGCCCATCTTAATGAGAATAGCGGCAAGGATAACCGAGCCTGCAGCAGGTGCTTCAGTGTGTGCATCCGGAAGCCAGGTATGAACCGGCCACATGGGAACTTTAACGGCAAATGCGGCAAAGAATGCCCAGAAAAGCCACATCTGGAATTGTATTGAGTAGGAGTGCTTAGCAAGCTCGACAACATCAAATGTATGACCACCTTTCATGTATAGAGAGATAATGCCGACAAGCATCAATAGACTACCAACCAATGTATAGAGGAAGAATTTAATGGTCGCATAAATCCGATTTGGTCCGCCCCATATACCAATAATGAGGAACATCGGAATAAGCATAACCTCCCAGAAGATGTAAAAGAGAAAAATATCGGTCGCGCAGAAGACGCCGATCATCACACCTTCAAGAAATAAAATGGAGAGAAAAAATTCTAAAACCTTTTCTTGAATAGCCTCCCAGGAAACCAAGATTGCCAATATGGTCACCAGCGTGGATAACAGGATAAAAAGGACGCTGATACCATCAACACCTAAACTGTAGTTAATATTAAAGGCGGGTATCCAGGAATGGTGTTCGGTAAACTGCATAAGATAGGTCGTTTTGTCAAACATGAAAAACAGTGGTATGGACAAAACAAATTCCATCAGGCTTATAATCAGAGCCATGGTCTTAATGGCCTGAACATCTTCCCTTTTGACAATCAGGAGTGAAAATCCGCCTATGATCGGGAAGAAAATAAGTGCGCTTAGCAATGGTACAGACATATTTATTACCGTAATTGTGGTTGGTTGGGGTAGTTAACCCAAATTTACTATTCCCTGACCTCTACCTTTCTACCTTGTAAACATCCAGACAAAGAGAAATAATGCACTTCCGCCCATCCAGGCAAGATAGTGCGAAATCTGACCGTCCTGGAGGCCTCTGAGTTTGGAGGAAAAAGCACCGATACCGCGCGGAATTCCATTGACGATCCCTTCAATAATACCACCGTCAACGATTTTCATAAGTGCCTTACGACTGAAGCTGAGGGTTGGCTCAACAAGGCCGCCGATATATATTTCGTCTATATAATATTTGTTCAACAGTAGATTATATGTTCGGGGGAACATCTCCACCAGTTTTCCTGGTATTTCAGGCTTGGTGATATACATAAAGAATGCGAGTAAAATTCCAAATGCACCGGCCAGAATGGATGTACCAAGCAAGACCGATTCAGCATAGGTTGAAATCTGTAGTTCAGGTTCTCCAACTACAGGGGACAGAAAATGACCCCAATAATTGTGACCGCCGAGTAACGCCGGGATACCAAACCAGCCTGCACAAACAGCACCAATCGCCAAGAGAACAAGCGGAATGGTAACAACCGGGGAAGATTCCTTGAGATGGGCCTTTTGTTCGGCTGTTCCACGAAATTCTCCATGAAAAATCAGGAAAAAGAGACGGAAGGAATAAAAGGCGGTTAAAAAGGCGACAAAGGTACCGATGAACCAGGCAAATTTACCTAATGCGATATCGGAGTTAAACGCCATGGTCAAAATTTCATCCTTACTAAAGAAACCGGCAAAACCGGGGACACCGGAAATCGAGAGCGAGGCCAGCAAAAAAGTCCAGTAAGTAATTGGCATATATTTTTTTAGCCCACCCATGTATTTAACTTCCTGCTCATGATGCATGCCAAGAATAATGGACCCGCAGCCAAGGAACAGTAAAGCCTTGAAGAATGCATGCGTGAAAAGATGAAATACACCTGCACCATAAGCCCCAACGCCGCACCCGATGAACATATAGGCAAGCTGCGAAACCGTTGAGTAGGCGACCACACGTTTGATATCGGTTTGAACAAGGGCGATAGTGGCAGCAAATATACAGGTGATTGCGCCAATAAATGTAACTACATTCAGGGCAAAACTGGAAAGCTCATACAGAGGATTACAGCGAGCGATCAGAAAGACACCGGCGGTAACCATTGTCGCGGCATGAATAAGAGCACTGACCGGTGTAGGACCTTCCATAGCGTCCGGTAACCACACATGAAGTGGTATCTGGGCTGACTTACCAAGAGCACCGCACATGAGTAGAATACATATTGCTGTCGGCATATCAAAGGTCATACCGAAAATCGTCCAGGTGTGTCCGACGATCTGTCCTGCCTGGCTGAAAACATCAT
>DRLX01000285.1 GCA_011322715.1 Desulfobulbaceae bacterium | reverse complement strand
TGGCTGCAGCGCCAGGGTCGCTACAGCCGCATTATCCGGCTCACCCCGGAAAATCACAGAGCTGAACAAAAAAATACTGCCGCACGCAGGGTTCCCATTGTCGGCCGGGTCGCCGCCGGTCTGCCCCTGTACGCACAGCAGGAATGGGCGGGAGACATTATCGTGGATGGCCGTATCTACCGGGGCGACAACCTCTTTGCCCTGCGGGTGCAGGGGGATTCCATGCAGGATGCGGGCATCCTGCATAATGACATCGCCATCTGTAAGCCCCGCCAGTTTGCCGAAAACGGCGAGATCGTCGTTGCCCTGGTCGACGGGGACGATGCCACGGTAAAACGTTTTTTCTACCGGGGCGATCACATTGAGCTGCGGCCGGAAAACAGAAAATATTCACCCATGCGCTATGGCCTGGGCCAGGTGCTGATCCAGGGCCGGGTTATCGGTGTTCAGCGCGGCCCGGACCAGATGAAAAGGCTGTGATGGCCGCAACATCCCTGACCATAAACGGCTGTGAACTGTTCATCGGCACCAGCGGCTATTCCTATCCCGAATGGATTGACGCCGGTTTTTATCCGGAAAAGACACCGTCCGTCCGGATGCTGGAATTGTACAGCCACGCTTTTTGCGCAGTTGAGCTGAACTATACCTGGTACCAGATGGCGCGGCCCGAGGTCATGGACCGGATGCTGACGCGGCTGGAACAGGCAGGGAGAAAAAATTTTTTCTTTACCGCCAAGCTGACCCGGACCATGACCCATGAAATCAGCGATGACTGGCCGGAACATGCAAGGGCATATGTCCAGGGTATAACACCGCTGCTAACCGCCGGACGACTGCTGGCCGTGCTCATTCAATTTCCGACCTCCTTTCACCGGATCAGGGACAACCGACAGTACCTGGCACGACTCCTTGACAGCCTGCACAGGCTGCCCCTGGCCGTGGAATTTCGTCATCGCTCCTGGGCCGTGGATACGGTATTTGCAGGCCTGCGGGAACGCGGGGTCACCCTGGTGGCGGTTGACACCCCTGGCCTGGCAAATCTTTTTCCGGCCCTTGATACCGTGACCTCATCCTCTCTGTTCTACCTGCGCCTGCATGGCCGCAACCGCAGGGACTGGTTTTCCGGCTCCATGCGCAAACAGTTTGATTACAGTTACAGCGAGCAGGAACTGCGTGAGTGGACAGAGGAAAAAATAGTGGCCATGGCCGGGCAGTGCCGCCGGGGCGTACTTTTTTTCAACAACCATGTTGCCGGCCAGGCCGTGGACAATGCCCGCGCCATGACCCGTCTTGTCCGGCAAGGTCAGACACAACAATGATATCGATTCATTGGTATGAAATTACACGATTACAACGGAGAATATTACAGATACTCTCTCTGGTTAAGCACCATTCTGTAGGGGCGAATTTATTCGCCTGCATGACACCCTGTTTAGGCGAATAAATTCGCCCCTACGGTTATGATTTTTGCAGCAAAGGGATCTCTGTTTACCCGCAGAGCGGGTATAAAGCGTCATGGAACAACAGAAGATCATACTGTTCCACCACGCATTTTGCGTGGTGCTACACATCATTCGGCGCTCTGCGCCATTTTCGGATAAATAATCCCCCTTTTTCATATCATGTTTTTAATTTTTCTTTTTTTCCCGGATTTCCTGCGACCGATAACTTTACATTATCTGTACATTTATGCGTGAGAGAACAATAATCCACCTGAATATTGTTGATTTCAGCGTGGCCGTGGAACGGCTGCAGGACAGCAGCCTGCGGAACAGGCCCCTGATTATTGCGCCGCAGGCTGCCAGGGCCACGGTCTACGATATGAGCGAAGAGGCCTACCAAGACGGGGTACGCAAGGGCATGGGGCTCATTGACGCCCGCAGGCGCTGCCGCCGGGCCAGGGTTTTACCGCCCCGGCCGGAACAGTATGAAAAGGCCATTCAATGCTGCATCCGCCGGGTGCTTCCCTTCAGCCCCCTGGTGGAACGCGCCCATGGCCAGGGCCACCTTTACCTGGACATGACCGGCAGCCACCGGCTTTTCGGACCGCCGCCCGATATCGGCTGGCGCATCCGTAACACCCTGCGCAACGACCTGGGACTTGACCCCATCTGGTCGATCGGCCCCAATAAACTCATCGCCAAGGTGGGCAGCCGTATTGTCAAACCATGCGGTGAATACATTGTTGCCCAGGGTGAGGAACGCGCATTTCTTGCCCCCCTGCCCCTTTCCCTGCTGCCGACCCTGAAACCCCACCAGTACAGTCGACTACGGGCGGTCGGCCTCTCACGAATCGGCCAGGCGGCAGCCCTGTCCCGGCAGGAGTTAAGCGTTGTCTGCGGTAGACGGGCCGATATCCTGTACAATTCCCTGCACGGTATTGACCCGACTCCGGTTCAGGCCCCGGCACACAGTGGAAGGCGATTTTTTTTCCAGCACTACCTGGCACAGGACAGCAACAGGGAAGAGATCATCCGGTCGGCGGTGTTGTCGCTGGCCGGACAGGCGGGATATGCCCTGCGCAGACAGAAACTGGCCTGCCGCAAGATCATAATCAAGCTACTCTACAGTGACGGTATGTCCTGCGAGCGACAGGCCGTAAAAAAGCTCCCTGTTTTTCTTGACCATGACCTGGAACAATCGGCAATAACAGCGCTGTTTCGCTGCTGGCGGCGACGGGTGCGTATCCGCAGCATTGGTCTCTGCTGCCGGGATATCTTTCCACAGATACACCAACTTTCTCTTTTTAAGAGCATTAACCAAAATAATCGAAAAAGGAAAGAGTTGAACAGGACTATTGATAAAATACATGAACTATTCGGCAGGGAAAAACTCTACCGGGGATACACGCAATGATCCCCCTGGGTCTGCACTCCCACTACTCCCTGCTGCGGTCGCCGACCTCCTGTGATGCCCTGTGCAGGCAGGCACGACAACTTGGCTACAGGACCATCGGACTTACTGATATCAACAACCTCTATGGCCTGTGGGATTTTGTGAATGGGTGCGATCGGTATGCAATCAGGCCTATTATCGGGGCTGAACTGCGCAGTAATGGTGAGCGGGCCTTTTTCCTGGTGAAATCTTCACAGGGATACACCAATCTCTGCCGGATAATCACAGGCATTCACCAGGACAACACCCCGCTTCACTCCCTGCCGGAGAAGCGGTTACAGGGGCTTGTCCTGTTGAGTGACCATAAAAAACTGCTGACCAGGTGGCAGGAGATGGAGCTGGACATCGGCGCTGCCATTATTGGTCGGCCGGACCAACAGGGCAGTGAGCTGCGCAACCATGCCCGCCTTCTGAATATTCCAGCCATGATTGTGGCCGACACCTATATCCTGACCCGGAACGAGAAAAGAACACTGCAGATTCTGCGGGCCATTGCCGGCAACTGTTCGTTGTCACGACTGCCGGCAGACCAGCAGATGAATACAGGAAAACAACTGCTCAGCCCTGGGGAATACGAACAGAGATACCGAATCTGGCCGGAACTCCTCCGTAATACCCGTGCCATAGCCGAGCGGTGTGAGTTTCACGGGCCCAAATTCGGCCTGGTCCCGCCACCCTACAAGAATCTTGGCAACCAGGATGCTGATCACCTACTCCGGCGGGCAGCCCTGGCCGGGGCCAGGCAGCGCTATGGATCGCCCCTGCCGAAAAAGGTAATGAAAAGGTTGAACCATGAGTTGCAGATTATCGCTTCTATGGGATTTTCAAGCTACTTTCTTGTGGTGCGAGATATTGTCCGGCCCGTGTCCCGCACCTGCGGCCGCGGATCAGGGGCCGCCTCCCTGGTCGCTTACTGTCTCGCCATTACCAATGTCTGTCCCATTCGCCACAACCTCTACTTTGAGCGCTTTCTCAACCCGGGCCGCACGGATGCCCCTGACATTGACATTGATTTTGCCTGGGATGAACGGGACCAGGTGCTGGCATCGGTGTTCAGCACATACAAAAACCACTGCGCCATGGTCAGTAATATGGTCACCATGCAGCCGCGTAAGGCCATTCGCGAGACTGCCAGGGTTTTCGGTCTTCCGGCAGCAGAGATCAACACCATCACCCGCCGCCTGTCCGGTTTTCGTTTTCAGCGAGACACGGGAGATGACCTCCATGCCCAATTACGGGCCACGGCCCGCCTGCGAAACTGTTCCTTTGCCCCACCCTGGCCCGAGATCCTTGCCCGGGCCCAGGAACTCATCGACATCCCGGCAACCCTGTCCGTTCATCCGGGCGGCATCATCATTACCCCACGTCCAATCACCGACTATGTGCCGGTGCAGCAGGCAGCCAAAGGCGTGCCGATCATCCAGTGGGACAAGGACGGGGCCGAGCAGGCCGGACTGGTCAAGATCGACCTGCTCGGCAACCGGAGCCTTGGCGTTATCAGGGACGCTTTAATCCAGGTACGGGCAACGGGCGTGCACATTGATGAACACAGCTGGCGCCCGGAAGAGGATGCCAAAACCAGGCAACTGGTCAAAAAGGGCCTTACCATGGGCTGTTTTTATATTGAGAGCCCGGCCATGCGGATTTTGCAGAAAAAGGCAGGCCGCGGCGATTTTGAGCATCTTGTCATCCATTCCTCCATTATCCGGCCGGCGGCCAACGACTGTATCCGCACATACCTGCGCCGGCTGCACGGCGAGAAGTGGCAGCCCCTGCATCCGCTGATAGCGGATATCCTGAGCGAGACCTACGGCATCATGGTCTATCAGGAGGATGTGTCCCGGGTTGCGGTCCAGCTTGGTTTTTCCCCGGCCCAGGGTGACAGGCTGCGCAAGATCATGTCGAAAAAAGACAAAGACGGGCAACTTGCCGATTTCAGGGACCGCTTTTTTCAGGCTGCTGCTGAAAAAAAACTTTCCCAAAAAGAGGCGGAGGGTATCTGGCAGATGATGCTCAGTTTTGCCGGTTATTCCTTTTGCAAGCCCCATTCGGCCAGTTATGCCCGGGTGTCGTTTCAGGCCGCCTGGTTAAAGGCCCATTATCCGGCCGAGTTCATGGCCGCAGTCATCTCCAACCAGGGAGGATTTTACTCAACCTTTGCCTACGTGTCCGAGGCGCGCCGGATGGGACTACGGATACTGCCGCCGGATGTCAACAGGAGTGAAATTGCCTGGCGCGGGCATGGAAGAGAACTTCAGGTTGGTCTGATGGCGATTGCCGGACTCAGTGAGACAACCCGCAACCGCATCCTGCAGGAGCGGAATATGGAGGGCGATGTAAAAAAATTTGCCTCCCTGCTTGATTTTCTGCAACGGGTGCATCCGGCGGACGATGAGGCCAGGGCGCTTATTCATGCCGGTGCTCTGGATGGATTGGTCGAAAAACCGGCAAACAGGAGCCAAATGCTGTACCAGCTTGCCCAGTGGCAACAAAGCCGATCTCTGGCGATCAACCGACTTTTTCCGCCCAGTGCTGTTCCGCCGCCGGCGCTTCCTGGGCAGCATCAGGTGGAGCGACTACGCAACGAATACCGGGTACTGGGTTTTCTCTGCCACACGCACCCCATTTGCCTGTTTGATCAGCAGCGGCAGCGATTAGGAACTATTTTGGCGCGGGATCTCGACAAATTTGCCGGGAGCAGGGAAAAAATACCATTTCTGGGCTGGCCCATCACTGCCAAGATCGTGGGCACGAAAACCGGACAACCCATGGAATTTCTTACCTTTGAAGATGAAACAGGACAGGTTGAGTGCACCCTCTTTCCCCGAACCTACCAGCGCCATTGCCATCTCCTGCACACGGGAGCGCCCCTGTTGCTGACCGGAACCGTTGAGCAGGATTTCGGGGCCTTAAGCTTTACCGTTACCCATATCGCACCCGTACCGGTAACCGGAAAGCGGCACAAAGAAAAACCTGATTACCATCAATCCTCAGAAACAAGGGATACCATCGCTTGATGGGATTAAACAAAGAGAACCTCTCTCCGTAACAGGTGAATTTTATGTCAAATCAAGTAGCGGATACCGAGCGATGGTATCCCTGATACGGCTTTGCTGAGCTTCGGTGGTAATCAGGAAGAAAAAAAGACAGCCTGTTCCGCCGGCCAGAGGTATGGGCCTTGATTTATGGAGCAACGGTTTTATAACAACAGTTGAGGGAATTGATTATTTATCCTACAGATTCAGGTCATCTTCGTTAATGTTTTCTTCACGATCCTGAATGGATTGTTCAAAAATTTTCGATGCCCGTTGCTGGAGACGTTCGGCTTCGTCGTTTTTCTTCTGTCGACTGCAGAGTTTTGCCAGTTCCTGTAGAACAGCGGCAACAGCCGGGTGGTTGTCCCCGTGATTTTTCTCCATTATAGCAAGGGCCTTCTTATAACTCTCTTCAGAGGATTCATACTGGCCCTGTAACCGATACGATTCAGCCAGATTCTGCAGGGCCATGGCCAGTTTTGGGTGGGTTGCGCCCAGAGACTTTTCCCGTATGGCACAAAGTCGTTCATAGAGGGCCGCTGCCTTGTTGTCCTCTTCAATCTCTGCATTGAGTCCGGCAAGTTTTTCCAGAACATGATCCAGCGCCGGATGCTCCGAGCCAAGCTCCTGTTCCATTATGGCAAGGGCCTTGCTATAGGTCGGTTCCGCCTGTTCATACTGGCCCTTTGCCTCCTGCAGTTCAGCAATCTGGCTCCAACTGAGCCCCATCTCAAGATGTTCGGGCCCCAAGCTGCCGGCAATGGTTTTCATGGCCTGCTTATAGAGCGGCCCAGCCTGCTTCAGGCTGCCGCTTAAGGCA
>DRLX01000284.1 GCA_011322715.1 Desulfobulbaceae bacterium | reverse complement strand
TCGGGCCAGTTGTAGGTTGTGATAATAACACTGATATCCACAGCAATTTCCTCTATTCCGATTGACAATCAACAGGAATATCAATATTGGCGAGAATGGTATCTCGCACCTCGGTGACGGACAGATCTTGCATACAGGACCAATGGCTGCAAGGATTTTGTCGGTAACAGGGGGAACACGACATCTCCTTCTTGATAATCGTGTGCCCTGTGCCATAGGGTCCGGTACGTACCGGATTTGCCGGTCCAAAAACGGCAAATACGGGTATACCAAGGGCGGCGGCAATATGCATCGGTCCGGTATCATTGGATATGAAAAACTCAGCCCGGGAGATCAAGGCCGCCAGTTCTTTTAAACCCGTTTTTCCGGCCATGGAAATTGCCTTGCCTTCGCCGGCGGCGACCACCTCATCGACGACCGGCGCATCAGCCCTGTTACTTATAACAACCGAACGAATAGGGAGCCCGGCCGCCAGTTGCCCAAAGCGCTCCGCCGGCCACTTATTGGCTTCCTTACCCGCAGACGGTGCAATAATACAGAATTGCTCGGGTAAAGAGGAAAATTCAGGGATTTCCCCCAAGATAGGCGGCATCGGATGTTCTACCCTCGACACATCGCAGCCCATCAACCTGGCCAGTTTCAGATACCGATCAATAGCATGAATATTTGTTCCGCCTTTAATTTTATGTGTGTAAAAAAAAGGGCTTCCCTCGTCCGAATCGGAAAATCCCAGTTTTTCATTTGCTCCGGCTGCCCAGGAAATCAGGCCGCTGCGCAACAGTCCCGAAAGATCGATGGAAATATCAAATTTTTCAGCGGCAAGACTCCTACCGAAATGAATAATTTCAGGAACCGATCTATGCAGACGGGATATCTTTTTCCAGATATCCTTATCCATGATCCAGAGCTTTGTGATCATGGGGTGGCCCTCAAGAAAATGATGCAGGCCCCGGGCCACAACCCAATGGATTTCCGCTCCTGGAAATCTGTCATGAACAGCAGCAAGAAAAGGCAAAGTATGGACAATATCACCCAGGGCACTGGGTTTGATAATGAGTATTTTTTTATATTCACTGGTCATAGACTTCTTGTTTTATCTACTCCTGTCTGTGTATCAATGCCTTCAGGTCCGCTATATGCCTGGGAACACTTAACCCATGACGGTGGACAAAGCCGGATCCAACCCGGTTTTTCTTCAATCGAGAGATCGTTTCGGCAAGAGTATCAGCTGTAATATTTTCCAAAACCACGCCTTCCGCCGGACTAAGAATTTCAGACGCCCCAACCTGCAGAGAAACCAGCACCGGGGTCCCACAGTGCAGGGACTCAACCACGGCCAGACCAAAGGGTTCGTACCGGGACGGTAAAACAGTATAATCAACCGCACAGTAGAGGCCGGAAAGGTTATCGACATACCCGAGATAACGGACATTAGCAGGAATATTTTGAAAGCCCCGTAATTTTTCACCGACAATCAGGAGCTCATAGTCGTTGTGATCAAGCAGGGAAAAGGCGGCCAATAATTCCTTAAGACCTTTACGTCGATGCCCCTTGGAAGGAAAAAGTAAAGTCATCCGAGCAGGATCAATATGATATTTCGTCCTGACTTTTTGTAAAGTATTCGCGGTGACCGGTGCAAAGAAATCCGTATCAACCGGCGGATATCTCACCACAATTTTATTGGTATCCACATCCGGATAATATGTTGTTATTTCTCCGGCAATGCCTTTTGAATGGGCCAGAATTGTAGGAGTGTCGGCAAACATATAACGCTCAAAATGAATTTCCATCCAATCATGGAAACGGCGGAATAGATGTCCATTTTTTTCCCGCAGTGCCACAGAGGCGGGGTGAACCCCTCCCACCACAGCCACATGTGCGGCCGCTGTTCTGGTCAGCGCCAGAGAAAGATCATAACCATTCCGGTTAAATTTTTTATTCAACCAGGAAAGAAAATAATATTTTTTCCATCGTCCCGGAATAAAGAATAAATGCGACCGGTGAACGGTACAGTTGAGCCGGGCCATCAGTCTCCTGTCCACGTCATAGGTGAATATATGCACCTCGTCGCCTGCGGCAAGAAAGCCGTTGATCAACGCCAGCATATAGGCTTCCATGCCCCCACTGGACCGCAACTGATTATGAATAATGGCAACTTTCACTTCAATACCCTGACATCAGGCCTGTCTATACAGCTTGGACATGACTTCATACCTGATCAATTTTTCTTTTTTTTCTGACGTCAAATCCAGGAAACAACCTTCAAAACGCAGGCAGCAGATCCGCCACCATGATTCCAGAAGACGGACACGCCGTATCTTCCGTACGGTTACAGCGTCATAATGTTTTTTCAAAAAGAGGAGATCCGATCGCACCTTACGTTCCACTACCTCGGCAAACGGTGCCCCTTTTTCGCTCTGCCCTTCAAGGTGCATGACCTTTGCCTCCGGGATTTGGGCAAGCTGCCATCCCTCTTTTCTGACTGCAAGACAGAGATCTATATCTTCGGCGTACAAAAAAAAACGCGTATCAAATCCCCCAATGGCCCCAATAACAGAGCTGCGTGCGACCAAGGCCGCGCCAAGTATCCAGGCAATTTTTCCGGGAAGATCATCAAATTGTCTACCACAGTACCGACTTCCCGGATACCTGTATTCCACGGCGGGATGTGAACTTCCATTCCGGTTGATAATTGCCGGCCCGGCAAGCCCGACCTTGGGATGTGCGTCCATAAATTTCCGTATTGCCTTCAGACAACCATTCTCCAGTTCCGTATCAGGATTGAGAAAAAAAAGCAGCTCCTCCGTGCACTGTTTAATTGCCTGATTATTTGCCGCTGCAAAACCCAGGTTCTCAGTATTGGCAATGAGTTCTATCTCAGGAAAATCGGCCCGTAACAGGTCAAGACTGCCATCGACCGAACCATTGTCAACCACAATGATCCGGCAGTTGTCATCCTTCTCTTTTCGAATGGAATCCAG
>DRLX01000283.1 GCA_011322715.1 Desulfobulbaceae bacterium | reverse complement strand
AGATGCGATCAAAAGGCATTGACCACATTGCATCCTGATAGCAAGCGCTATGCCATGGATAAGGATGCAGAAATCAGGGGAGAGGATGACTTAAAGAACAATCGGAAAAACAGCAGAATAGCAGATCACAATGTTTTTTTTAGAGGAAGAGCACTTCATGGCAGGCGGAGCTGACGACAGATCGGGAAGAAAAAGTGGGACAAAAAAAGACGGGCCGGGACAAAATGTCCCATGTTGGTCCGGAAGAAAAATTCGGGGCGCAAGGCATCAGGTGCTGTTACCGTCTCCTCAGCAAAAAAACAAGGTTTCATCATCAGATTATCCAGCCCCGTAAAACAGCACAACCACTTCTCGCCTTGTCCGGACAATTACTCTGATAGTCATTTTCTTCAGTTTATGCTAAAGGTTATGCTACATCTCGCACAGAGGGCTGCCGCACACAGGCATGGAGATAACCAAACAGGCTAAGAGTCGACGCCAGAGCCCGGATTTGTGCAGTTACGTACCCCGGATGAAGTAACTGGTCACAGGATTTGTAACGATGTGTTTTCATCTATCTTAAACCTGTAAGTGTTCAGGGGCACCGTAGATTCGCGCAGACGTGACTGGCCGCAGGTAAGCGGAGCGGAGACTCCGATACCCCTCTATGTGGGCAGTCGCGACCGTGCGAAGAGGTAAGCGAGGGACGAAACTCCGTATGGTGTCCCTGAACACTTACCGGATGAACTGTTACCCATTGGAAACAAACGTGCAGTTAGTCCGCACAGTTCACAAAGGTCGTCGCCAAAGGCCTGAAAACGCCATGAATGCAGATAGCGAACGAAGTGAGACCTTCGAGGAACAGCCCAAAAGGAGCCGTAGTTATATGAAATATTTCGAGAACTCTTTTTTTGCGCTGTGACACAGCAGGCATGGTGTTTTCAGGCCTTGCAGCAGGCCGCTTGTGAAATATGCGGGTTAGCACCAGCCACATTAAGGAGAAATGGCACTCATGGCTTCGAGCTATAGTTGGAATCCACTGGAGCTGATCGAGGAAACCTGCTGCCCTCTTTGCGGTCATGCCTCATACTATAAAATTTTTACTCGGGCGGATAAACTCCCACTTCACGAATGCACAGACTGCCGATTTGTTTACCTGGGACTGCGTCCAAACGAAAAAGCATTGGACCGGTATTATGCCGACCAATATTTCGACAACAGTGCAACATACCAACATTACTTTGATTATGCACAGGCTGTGACCGACCTCGGATATTGCCCTCGGATTGCCCGAATGAAGCCTTTTGTTGAAAACTGGCACAATAAAAGGGTTCTGGAAATTGGTTGTGCTGCAGGATCAACCCTGAAACTACTGGAACGAATGGGCGCAAGGGTCCGGGGCATTGAGATTTCGGCCCAGGCAGTAACAATTGCACGAGATCATTATGGCCTCGATGTTCTCCATTCGCCATTTAATGCGGGAAAATTCATAGGTGAACAATTCGACATCCTGCTGCTCTTTGATGTTTTGGAGCATCTTCCCCATCCGGGCCTAGTGCTTGATGATATCCAGGCCCTTCTTGCCCCTGGCGGAATACTTGTGCTTACCGTCCCAAACTTTAATCGATTCGATCAGGTAGGAGCCAAATGGCGCGGAGTTCAATCATACTGGGAGCACCTGCATTATTTCCGGGCCGAGGTATTAAGCCGCTGTCTGACGAAGCGCAATTTTACCATAACCGAAATGCATTCATTTACCGGTGCAGCCCAGGAAGATATACCAAACACCGAAGTTCGGATACGGGCAGCGAGAAACAGACTTCTGGGACAAAAGACCCTGTGCAGGTCCTGGATCCGCCGTTTAAGAAAAGCAAAATTTCACCTGACCGGGCCACCGGACCTCCCCATCAGTTCTGATTTTAACGGCATGGACCTCTTTTGTCTGGCTCAAAAGGGGGTCGGAGGAGAATCACTACTGTGAAATATTGAATAATTCATATTTGGAGATCCATAATAACTGCGCTTTTCATAGCGTATGGCATGCCATTGGTTAAATCGTCGATTATTTCTGGTAAAATTACCGACCAGTGCCTGGGTTTTCCCTTTACCGATTAAACCGCCATAAAAGTGGTAGACAACGGACAAATCTTTGTTGTTTGCAAAAAGTTCTATTATTTTCCCGTGCTGGTTGCCGGATATAATGGAGATATGCCGTTCATTTTTTGCCGTGGGCATCATTATCCCCTGAATGACGGTTCCCCGCTGGGTCAGATCAAGGGTAAAGGATTGCCCTGAAATAATACTATACCATCGCCCGGTATAGTCTTCCTCGGCATGGCTCAGTGGTATGGGGAAGGTTGCAATGAACAACAGTATGAGGAAGAAATACCGGCAAGGCATATATTACTGTATATTATTTATATTATAGGTAATATTTGCTGTAAAGGGAAGCATGCGCGTAATGTACTGCTGGATGAACTGATTGGCCTCTGCCACCCCGGTTTTAGGAACAAAAACTATGTCCTGGGGAGAAAGAGACAGGTCATGCAGTGCACTGGCGGAATTAATCACCTCGTCCAGAGAGGTTTTGTATACAGTAACACTGTCGGGAGCTGTATAATGGATGAGGACCACTTCCTTCAAATCACCTTTGGGTGTAACTCCACCGGCGAGGGAAAGTGCCTTCAGGCTGGTCATGTCGGCTAGAAGCGGGTAAATTCCGGGGAAGCGGACCTCGCCGCTGACATAGACAGAATTATTTGTAGATGAAATCAAACCCAGAGAGACATCAATGGGATTATAATAGTAACTCTTCAGCCGTTTCTGAATTTCGTCCTGCACCTGGACAAGTGTTTTCCCCTTTGCTACGATATTGCCGATGTGAGGCAGAATAAAATCTCCAGCCGGTGT
>DRLX01000282.1 GCA_011322715.1 Desulfobulbaceae bacterium | reverse complement strand
GGGCAATAAAACGATTTCTTGCCCAAAACGGGAACAGGGGAATTCAACTCACCCCCGGGACAAGTAATGGTAAAAAAGTTGCTGTTATCGGCGCCGGGCCATCAGGACTTTCGGCGGCATTCTATTTAGCCCTTGAGGGATTTGCTGTTGATATCTATGAAGCCAAAGACGTTGCCGGGGGCAGGGCCGCCAATGCTCTTTCTTCTGCCGGGCTTGATCTTGAAAAAGCCGGTTTGAAAAAAGATATTGATCGTATTTTGGCGCTCGGTGTACAGCTGCATACCGGTGTGCGGGTCAGCCGGAAACAATTTGCCGACCTCAGAGAGTCCCACGATTTTATCTACATTGCCTGCGGCGGCTCGGGAGAAAGCGAACGGACGGCGCAGGGCATGATAGCGCATCCTGATTTTGTCCCGGAAGGGGCAATAGAAGTTGACGTGAAAACCCTGCAATCGACACTGCCCTGCGTCTTGGCGGGCGGGGATGTTCTTGGAAAGTCATCACTTGATACCGCCATTGGTCATGGCAGGCGGGCAGCGGAATCCATTGTTAGCGCCTGTGGATTTTCCTCACAAGTTGCAATCGCCCCCCCTGATGAGCGTAAACCGGACCTGCAGAAGTGGTACAGCCAGAACGGTACCAGAATAGACGGCGCTAGCTTAAAAATTTCAGGTGTAGGCAAACGCGTCAACAGCGATGGCCCTACCCTGAGCAAAGAGGAGGCAATGGCTGAGGCCGCGCGCTGCCTGCAATGTGATCTTATCTGCAATATCTGTGTAACGGTCTGCCCGAACCGGGCAAACGTTGCCCTGCAGGCTGATCCGATGACCTACCCGGTGCAGACTGTGCGCGCGGATGGTTCCATTAAGACCAGTGAGCGGATTGCGTTGACCCAGGCCTGCCAGGTGATAAATATTCCGGACTTCTGCAACCAGTGCGGCAACTGCAAAACCTTTTGTCCAACCAGCAGCGCGCCCTATTTTGCCAAATCCCATGTCCATCTTTCTGCGGCAAGTCTTGAAGCGCACGGGGAAGGATTTTTCATGGCGGAAAAAGGTGTGATGCAGATTATGGCAGGCGGCAAAAGGGGCACGCTTACCGATAATGGTGAAACCTTTGTTTATGAAGATGCCGAAGTCAGGCTGCGGCTGGCAAAAGATTCTCTAAAAGCATCAGATATTGAATTACGACAGGCTGTGAAGAAGAAAAAATTACGCAGAGTCGCCGAAGGGGCGGTTTTATTTGGCCTGTTGGAGAACAGATATCCTTTTTGCAAATAAAAGCGACCTGTTTTGACTGATTTACGAGAAACAACCATCATCCTGCGGGGAGCCGGTGACCTGGCGACCGGGGTGGCGCTCAGGCTGCACCGGGCCGGTTTCAGAAACCTGCTCCTGCTGGAAAGAGAACACCCCCTGGCGGTCAGACGGCTGGTCTCCTTTTCCGAGGCCGTCACCCTGGGTGCGGTATGCGTTGAGGGCATCCGGGCCGAGAGGATCACGGTAAATGAGGCTGACAGTCCCTGGCGGCGGGACGGAGTGATTCCGGTCCTTGTTGACCCGAAAGGAAAAAGTATTGCCGGCCTGGGCCCGGATGTGGTCATTGACGCCATCCTGGCCAAACGAAATACCGGCACCCGCATCGATGACGCAAAACTGGTCATTGGCCTCGGGCCCGGATTTACCGCCGGGGAAGATGTCCACTGCGTCATTGAGACCATGCGCGGCCACGGCCTGGGCCGGGTCATATCCCGCGGTGTACCCCTGGCGGACACCGGGGTTCCGGGCAGTATTGGCGGCTACACCGGCGAGCGCCTCCTGCGGGCGCCGAAAACTGGGCTTTTTATCACCAGCCGGGACATCGGCGACCGGGTACAGGAAGGCGAAACCGTGGCAACAGTTGCCGGCACACCCGTTATCGCCCGCATTTCAGGTGTGCTGCGCGGTCTTCTCCGCACCGATACACCGGTGGACAGGGGAACCAAGCTCGGCGACATTGATCCGCGCGGCAAAACGGATTTCTGCAGGACGGCCTCGGACAAGGCCATGGCAATAGGCGGCGGGGTGCTGGAGGCCATTTGTGGATGGTATAACCGTAAGTGATCAGGGACACCGTATATTCGCGCGGTCGCGACTGTCCACATAGTGGACTATAGCGGCCAGCCACGCCTGCACGAATCTACGGCACCCCTGATCACTTATAGGGTTAGAGTATATGAAAACATCTAAATAGTTACAAAATCTGTGACCAATTACGTACAACCGAATTAGAGAGAACTGATGATGGCAATCGGTAAATCACACCGACGAAAAGACGTTCGGGCCAAGGTAACCGGCAAAACGCGCTATACCGATGACTACACCATGCCGGGTATGCTGGAGGCCAGATATGTCCGCAGTCCCATTGCCCACGGCCTGGTCAAAAATATCGACGCAACGGCGGCCCTGGCCATGCCCGGGGTGGAGGCGGTATTCACCCATGCCGATGTGCCGAAAAACGTCTTTCCCACGGCCGGACACCCATATTCCCTTGATCCCGGCCACCAGGACGTGGCCGACAGGCTGCTGCTCACCGACCACGTCCGCTACCATGGGGACGAGGTTGCCATTGTCGTTGCCCGCGACCGGCTGACTGCCATAAAGGCCGCCAGGGCCGTGGTCGTGGACTATGAAGAGCTGCCGGTCTGCGTAACTTCCGCAGCCGCCCTGGCCCCGGACGCCCCGGCCATCCACGAGGGCGGCAATATTATCAAATCCACCAGCTTTGAAATGGGCGGTTCCCTGGCTGAAGCCCAAACGCGGGCAGACCTGACCGTGCAGGGGAGCTTCCGGACCCCCATTGTCCTCCACTGTCACCTGGAAAACCATACCGCCTATGCCTATATGGATGACCAGAACCACCTGGTCATTGTCAGCTCCACCCAGATTCCCCATATCTGCCGACGCATTGTCGGCCAGGCCCTTGGGATGGACTGGTCAAGGATCCGGGTCATCAAACCCTATATCGGCGGCGGCTTCGGTAACAAGCAGGACGTGGTGCTGGAACCCATGGTTGCCTTTCTCAGCACCAAACTGGGCGGGGTCCCGATCAAGATCGAAATGGACCGGGAAGAATGCCTGGTCGCCACCCGCACCCGTCATTC
>DRLX01000281.1 GCA_011322715.1 Desulfobulbaceae bacterium | reverse complement strand
TTCATCTCATCAGAATCATCAGGGAGATCCCTCCAACCAGGATGCATTGTTGGAGGAAATACGAGCACTGCGTCGTGAGGTTGAAGAACTGCGCGAAAAACAAAACAAGGAGCATGGAGATGATGGAGAAAATGATGGGACAGACGCCGATGGGAGATATGATGAACGGCATGGTGAAAAACATGCAATCCATGGGGCCAAAAGATAAAATCTCCATGATGACGGAGATGCTGCCCAAATGCATGTCCATGATGTTTGGCATGCTTGAACCTGCAGCCCGAAAAGATTTGGCGGAAAAAATGCTCAAGCAGATGCAGGAAGAGCTGAAAAAACAAGCTGAATCCCCGCAAGGAGATTTAAAGAATGACGAACGAAAAAGCAACGGTTGAACTCGACACAATGAATGTTACCCAGAAAAAAAATCTTCTGGGCAGCCTGCTCAGTTCGCTGGTGGCTGATATCGACCCGGCTGAGCGTCAAAAAATACTGCATGATGTTTTTTTGGCAAACAACGAGTCCAAACCGGTCATCGAAATGGTCGAGTACTGAATCAATGAATGCACGGATTCAGGCGTGAATCCCATTGAGATGAGTAAAGAGGTGCTGAGTGCAATCAACCACAGCTATGAACCGGCTTCATATGCCACACCGGAGTTGCGCGGCCTGTTTAATGACTGGCTGGGTGAAATAGAGCTACGGGTTATTGATTTTGTCGGTGCACGAAACCGGGTCGATCCCCGGGAGCCGGCATCACATTTCAATTTGACGACGGAATCGATCATATTTGTTCTGAGCAAACTTGTACGGGAAGGCAAAATCAATATGGAAGCCAAGGGCAAGCCAACAGGGAACATACATCTTCTTCGGAGGAAAAAATTATGACCAAGCATCCTTCATCAGGACAACCCGCACCATCGAACTGTTGAGGCACAAACGATGCTACCGGCGGTCGCCGGCACGAAGACACAACAAGGTTACAGGCCTCTTCCGAAAGAAAAAATGAGCACTGCATGGTCTGCAGCTCACCGCTTAAATATCACACCAAACCCGTACAGAGTACCTGTCATTACTGCGGAAAAAAAGATCAATGGTATATTTCCTGCCCCGAGGGACATTTTGTCTGTGACACCTGCCATAATCAGGAGACCATGCAGCGGATAGAGGCCCTTGTTTTTCAGACAACCTCAACCGATCCATTTGCCATCGCCAAGCAATGCATGGATCTGGACATTCTGCCCATGCTCGGCTGTCAGCACGCCTATATTGCAGGAGGAGCGCTGATGGCGGCCTTGAAAAATGATGGAACCTTTCATCTGAGCGACGATGATATTCGCGAGGTATTCCAACGAACCGGCAAACAGGCCCACGGAGGGTATTGCGGCGTGACCGGCACCTGTGGGATTGCGCCCGCTCTTGGCGCCTGTATTGCCATCCTCACCGGTTCAAAATGCGGCGCCGATAAAAAACAGCGGCTGACAATGGAGCTTGTTTCCAGGGTGATCAGGGCCATAACCGAATTGACAGGACCAAGCTGCTGCAAGGCGTATGTACGGACTTCGCTGGCAGTTACCGTCGATTTTCTTGAGAAAAATTTTCCCCTTAACCTGCCTGGAAAAGATGCCACTTCATGTCAACACACGGCAAAACATACCCATGGCTGCAGACAGGAGAAATGCCCGTATTATCCTGAGTGACCCTATCAACGAAGAAAAAATATCCTGTTATTGGAAAAAAGTACCCTTAAAAGGTTATCTGCCCGCCAACAGAATTGTTTTCCAGCATATACCCCTCCTGCAAAATTGCATTTTCAGCCCAGCACCTTCATTGCTAAATCGTTTCCAATTACATTTGGGAATATATCTCAAATGAGACTTGCAATCCTGACGCAGGTAGTTTACTACAAGGCTTTACTCTTTTGTGCATAGATTCCCGAGCCGGGAGCCTTTAATATTTTCCCTGCAACAGTCAAACTCTCAGGCGTCGCCCCTACATATTTCCGGGTTGCCTTATATAGCAACATGGCCGGATATGATTATCAAGCCGCGCCGCATCAACAACACGCAGAACCACGAGGTCTGCATACAGGCATAAACAATCTTACACTATTCGTGATCAAAAATATTATATGCCCACAGCAATCCGACGTCATCTTCCGACATAACATATCAATTCGCCATATATTTTCCGCTCAACGGTTCCCTGCGGATTGGACATGACACTGGGAAAGAAATGGAAATAGTTTTTTTGTCTATCGCCGGCCCCATGGAGTATCTCCTGCCGGTTAATAGACTCGCGCAAACCGGCGCTATCCATCATTCTCGGGTCTGGCAAGATGCCTGAAATCAACCCTATAGCGGCAATACTCATGGCCAAGCACCAATATTTAAGTTGTTTCACCGGACGAAATCAATAACGAATCAACAATTATGATGAACTCGTAAAAAGTCCAAACATTGCTTAAAGATGGCTAAGTAAAAACACAGATATACAAGGAGTAGTGTTCTGTGGCGGGTCTTAACTATACATATAGTATGTTGAGAATCGCCACAGGACACACGACGCAGTAGATCGAAGTTTTTACGACGCCATCAATTATGCTGCAGATGAATTTTATTATTAACAATCCTTTTACCAATCAATAACGGAGTTGAAAAATGGTTAAAACCCTATGGATACCGGCGTATTGTTTCTTCATTTTTTTCTGTGTCGGTGGCCTGGCCGATGCGGCTCCGGACACAATGCACCAAACGCTCTACCATGGCGGCACCATCATCACCATGGAAGGCGACAAACCGACCTATGTGGAAGCGGTTATAGAGCGAGACGGGAAAATCATCTTTGCCGGACCAAAAGCCGGGGCGATCAACAATTTTGTCGGCAAGACCGTTGATGTGGACTTGCAGGGAAAAACCATGATGCCCGGCTTTATCGAGCCCCATGCCCACCCGGTCTCCATCGGCGCCTTTATCCTGGCCAATGATATCGTTGCTCCCCACGAATGGCGTATGCCCCATAAAACCTATCCGGCAGTACGAGGCAAAGAAAAGTATCTGCAAGCCGTGGGGGAGATCATTGATGAAAAAGTCGACAAGACGAAAACAGTGCTCATCTGGGGCTATCATAAATCGTGGCATGGGCAATTGACGTTGAAAGATCTGGACAAGGTCACACGTGACGTCCCCACCATCATCTGGCAGCGGTCCACCCATGAGATTTATCTGAACACGGCCTGCGTCAAAAAATACGGTATCCAAAAAGGTGATCTGTCGGAAGAAGACAACGCACAGGCCGACTGGGACAACTACCATTTCTGGGAACGGGCCTATCAGATGATGAAAGGGACAAAATTGTCTCCTTTTTTTAGTGATCAGGAGATGCTGAAACTCGGCATGGAGCGTATTTCCCAGCTCATGCTGCAAAATGGCCTTACTGCCATGTGTGAGCCCAGCTTCCCAAATTCCACTTTTGAAGATGAATATGCTGTGTTGCGTGATGGCACCGAAAAGGCAAGGGCCTATACCATTTATCTTATTGCCGGTTTTCCTGAACAGTTTGTCAAAAAGATTGGCAATGATGCCTATGCTGAGCATATTGCTTCACTTCCCGGCAAATACAACACCAAATACATAAAATTTCTGCCCAATCAGTACAAAACCTTTGCCGACGGAGCCATTTACTCTCTGGCATTAGAGCTTCGCAAACCCTTTTTTAACTGCCCGGATTGTAAATCGGAATGGATCATTCCGCTCAAACCGGCCCAGAAGATATTCAACTACTGGTGGGACAAGGGGTACAAAATTCATGTCCATATCACAGGTGACCTGGCCTTTGAAAAGTATCTGGATTTTACAGAAGCGGCCATGAAACGAAATCCGCGAAAAAATCATCGGACCACCTTTCATCACGTTGGCCTTTTCGATGCGGCCCAGGCCGGGCGCGCAGCAGACCTTGGAATCGAAATTTCGGCAAATCCCTATTACCTCTGGGCCCTGGCCGACAAATACAGCGAGACCGGCCTTGGACCGGAAAGGGCAGCCAATATGGTCGCATTAAAAGAGTTCACCAAACGAGGTGTGCCCGTATCCCTGCATTCCGATTTTGCCATGGCCCCTGCCGAGCCGCTCCTGCTGGCCTGGGTCGCTGCCAATCGCATTGTGGCAAGCGGAAAAGTAATGAATCCCGAGGAGAGAATATCCGTGTATGATGCCATGAAGGGCATTACCATCACCGCTGCCCATACCTTTGAAATGGACAAGGAGATCGGTTCCATCAAAGTGGGCAAGGAGGCAACCTTCACCATACTGGAACAGAATCCCTTCAAAATCGATCCGGTCAAAATCAAAGATATTCCCATAACAGGCGTAGTCTACAAGGGCAGGATCATTCTCAATAAAGGCAAGCTGTTAGGTGGCGGGCATGACGCCCACGGCTGTATCGGTTCAGCCGGTTACTCCTGGTGCGAAAAAACACAGAGCTGCGAACGCCCGTGGGAACTTGCAAAGAAGAAGGATTTCCCCAATACGTCAGAATCTTTTAACGCTTTTTGTAACAATTCCAACAAATAGGAGAAGGCATGAGCCCATTACCGTACAATGGCATCCGTATTATCGAGTTAAGCAATACCCTTGCCGGTCGATTAGCCGGACTTCTCTTTGCCGATCAGGGAGCCGAGGTATTTATTGAGCGTCCGGCTGCTTTTACACCGGACGCGCATGATGAATATTTTGATCGAAATAAGATTGCCGTACCTTCCGGCGGTCTTCAGGATACCTCGTCTGCCGATGTTATTATTGTTGATGGCACAACAGAAATAGCACGTTCACCGGCCCAGATTGTTCTGCGCATCACAGCCGCCCTACCCGGTGATGAAATATATGGTGACCTGGATGCCGATTGCAGTGAAGATTTGCTTAACGCCCTGGTGGGCTTTTTTACCAACATGGCCACTGTGGGTAAATTTGTCGGCCGCCCGGTAATCTACACTCCGCTGCCACTCTGTTCCGTGTATGCCGGTGTCAATGGTGCCATTGCAACCGGGGCCGCCCTGGTGGACAGAACACGCTGCGGTCAAGGACGGGAAGTCACCAGCTCACGAATTGCCGGTGGCCTCTCTGCCATCGGCGCACTGGCGTTGATCACCAAAGGAGAACCGGAACATCTCAAACCGGCTGATCTCACCGGGCTTCCCGATGGAGTCAACAAGGAAGCCGTCAAAAAGCTCTTACAGGAAGCCGCCGTTGATCCGGCCAGACAGCTCTGGCTGGAGCAGCGACTGATTCCCCTGGACGCCCCCTATAAAACATCCGACAACCGTTTTGCCATGGGGATTGCCGGAGTCAACCGCAGAATTGCCCGCAGGTTTCTGACTACTCTTGGTCTCTGGGAAGAGGCCTTGGCTGCGGGCATGGTGGACGTTGATCCCTATGATCCGAAAAACATCCAGTACAAGGGACGCAATCTTGCCGATGCCGGTTCCATGGGTTTAAAAAACAATGTCTGGCTGGCTGATAAAATCACCGAAGTTATGGCCACAAAAACCGCTCTGGAATGGGAAAAGGAACTTTGCGAGGCGGGTATTCCGGCAGTGGAAATTCGCAGTTTTGAAGAGTGGATGGAGGATAAAGAGGCTCGGGCTGCCCGTCTGGTTGCCCATGTCAATGGTCTGGACAAGGCACAGCTCGGGCGTGTTGCCTGGCTTGACAGTGCCCAGCCCTATGCAGATCTTGAAGCATGCAACAAACAGGATTTTCTGCCCGATCGAACTGGAGCCCTCCCGGTTGCTGATAAAGCGGTTGCAAAACGACCTCTGGAAGGATTTGTTCTGGTCGACTTTGCCAATGTCATTGCCGGGCCTAACTGCGGTCGCATGTTTTCAGAACTTGGCGCCACTGTTTATAAAATAGATCCCATGCATCCCCTCCATGCCCCGGTTATCATGGTTTCCTGGGCGGCTGAGCACGGTGTTGGCAAACATTCCATTATTCTTGATATGCACACCGAAAGGGGTAAGGAAATCATGAATAAAATCGTGGCAAAGGCTGATCTTGTGATGGCTAATAAAAGGGATAATCAATTTGAGCGCATGGGACTTGGTCGTGAGGCCCTTGATAAAATTAATCCCAATATAATCGCAGTGCAACTCACCGGTCATAAGGGTGAAAAACCTGCCGGTCGTGATAATTATCCAGGATACGACCCTGCCCTGCAGGGGATAACCGGGCTGATGCACCGGTTCGGACCGGATGGCTGCCCGACTTTTCACGGGGTTGCCTCATGCGTCGATTATCTCTGCGGATATCTTGGCTGCTGGGCAGGCGTGAGCGCCCTTTTTGCAAGAGAGATACGACAGGACGGCAAAGGTGACAGGGCCGGGACCTCCCTTGCTGCGGCCGCATCACTTACCCAGCTCCTCATGCAACAGTCCCCGGCACCGGAATCTGCTACCGGACCGGATGCCACAGGAATGAATGAAGGAGAGCGCTGGTATAAACTTTCCGATGGCTTTGTTTTTGCTTTAGGAGACCATGATCTCACAGAGGAACTGGCATCTTTTAGCGTGGAACAGGCACTCGTCCATTTACATAATCAACATATTCAGGCCGTGCCGGTTCAGACCTGCCGGGAACTTGCACAGCGTCATCAGGAAACACCATGTAAAACCGTTACGTTTGAAAAACGTGAGCGGGACGGCTGGGAGAGTCATAATTTTTCACCAACCTGGTTCGTATTTGACGGGGAATGCGTTGGTTGCCCCGGTGTAACCGCCAGAATCGGCTCCGATGCGCCGGCAATTCTCCAAGAACTTGGTTACTCAGGAGACGATGTAAAACGTTTGATCGCAGATGGTGTTGTCGGCCCTACGGAATGGGTTCCCGTGTAAAAAATTTGTCTATCGGTTTTCAGAAGTAACATCAAAAAAGCTGAAGAATATTGAATTTAACCCAAACAAAAGGAAAAAACATGAAAAGAAAAATTGGTTTCAAGTCATTACTGGCAGGAACGGTCTGCGCTATGCTACTTTTGATCCAACCCTCGGCTGATGCCTGCACAGCTCTTCACCTCACAGCAAAAGACGGAGGAGTTGTTGTTGGCCGTACCATGGAATTTGGCCTTGATACTAAATCCGATGCTGTCATAGTACCGGCCGAAAGCAAGCTGACAAGTTCACTGCCTGATAAATCACAGGGAATACAGTATACGACCAAATATGGGTTTGTCGGCCTCAACTTTATGGAAAAACGTATGGTTGTAGACGGCATGAATGAAAAGGGAATGTATGTTGGAGCATTATACCTCCCCGGCTATGCCGACTACCAGAAAGGAACGCCTGAAAATGCTGCAAAGTCCATGGCTCCTGAGGATTATGTTGCCTGGCTGCTTGGAAACTTCGCATCAGTTGCAGAGGTGAAGGCAAATTACAATAAGGTTGTGCTGGTGGAGAATCCACAAAAGGAAATTGGCGGACAGAGCTTTCCTGGGCATTTTTTAATTACTGACGACAGCGGTGCCGCCATAGTGATCGAGCCAATTAAGAAGACCCTTAAACTCTATGAAAATCCCATTGGCATACTGACCAATTCACCAGGTTTTGACTGGCATATGATAAATCTCAGTAACTATGCCAATTTATCTGCGGTAAATGTTAAGCCACTGGATTTCTCAAATACGACAATTAAAACTTTTGGTCAGGGTTCAGGGCTGGTCGGCCTGCCGGGAGATTACACTCCTCCATCACGCTTTGTACGTGCAGTAGTCTTTTCGCAGTCTGCCATTAAACTTCCAACAGCAGCCGAAACGGTTTTCCAAATGTTCCACATTATGAATGCTTTTGATATTCCGTTTGGAAGCATACAGGAGAAGACAAAAGATGCTATCCACTATGACTATACCCAGTGGACAACCGTTGCAGACTTGAAGAACAAAAAATATGCATTCAAGACCTATAGCGATCAATCGATTCGCAGCATCGATGTACGTAAAGCATTAGCCGCAGCAGGCAACGGGATAAAGGTTATTGAGATGGATTCAAAACAGCCTGTTGAAGATGTCTCTATAGAATTCAAATAACTACCCTATAAAGGATCAACGCAGCCATTTGCGGGAGCAGGAAAAGATCGGCTGAAAATCCCGGCCGGTCTTTTTCCTCCGATGTTGTCTTGAAAAATATTTTCTGCAAAAAAATACCCAAGGAGCCATGATGCTCAACAAAGTATCAGTCTATACCGTTTTTATTGCACTGGCTCTCTGCCTGCCGACCCAGG
>DRLX01000280.1 GCA_011322715.1 Desulfobulbaceae bacterium | reverse complement strand
TTTGCCGGATCCCAAAAAATTCCTGCAAAGCTGTGGACAATATTCCGACGTAAACGTCTTTAGCTTTAGTGTTGTGCAAAAAATGATCCTTTTTTTGCATGATCTCACAGGCAACAAGAAAAACAAAAAACAATTACCAGAGTGAACATGGAGAGAAATACGAGATAACAAGAAAATAAAGGTAAACCTGCAGATGGGTGGTTAAAATAGAGGACGAATTTTTTTGATTATCACCAGTTCCAGGCGAGGCAGGATATCAATCAAGGTGCCCTCAAATGCACAACTTGCATAAAATATAGTATTGCACAGAGGGGTTTAATTATTTAGTCCGATCAACAATGTAATGGGCAAGAGCACGGAGTGGATCAGCGGATTTGTCAAACAGAGACAGTGCATCCAGACTTCTCTGCACAGCCTGCTCCGCCATCTCTCTGGTTTTTTCGACACCAAAAAAGGCTGGATAGGTGGCTTTGTCGTTTCGTGCATCACTTCCAGCCGTCTTGCCTAACTCCTCCGTGGTGGAAATGACATCAAGTAAATCATCAACAATCTGAAAGGCGAGTCCTATATTGTCGCCGAATTTCTGCATTGCTTGCTGCTGCTCGGTATCAGCTTCCGCCCCGAGAGCACCACTGAGAACCGAGGCCGTGATAAGTGCACCTGTTTTGTTACGATGAATGGTTTTCAGCTGCTCAAAAGAAAGTTTTTTCCCCTCTCCATCCATGTCAAGGGCCTGGCCGCCGACCATGCCGAGGGGACCGGCAGCCCTGGCAATGGTATGCACGATAGCAAGCCTTGCCGAATCACTCAGCCCACGTGCATGTGCCGGGTTTGAAAGCAGATCAAAGGCAAAGGTAAGCAGACCATCACCGGCCAGAATTGCCTCGGCCTCACCAAACTTTTTATGGCAGGTCGGATGACCGCGACGCAGATCATCGTTATCCATCGCCGGCAGATCATCATGGATAAGCGAATAGGTATGAATACATTCCAGGGCGCAGGCCACCGGTAACAAATAGTTTTCAATATCTTGCTTTCCACGGATACAGGTTCCTGCGGCAAGGCAGAGGATCGGCCGAACTCGTTTTCCGCCCACAAAAAGACTATACCGCATACAGGCAACATGGTCGGCAAAGTCGCCCTCAGGCGACAACATCAGTTCATCCAATGCCTGCACAACCAACAACTGTTTTTCATGCAGATAATTTTTAATATCAATCACAGGAAAAACCAGGTAATAAATTATTTATTCTTTTGGGAAAAACGTTGCTTGCGTTCTTCTTCAAGCTGTTTGACCTTTTTTTCAATCTGCTTGACAAGCCCACTATATTTATCCTTACGCAATATTTCCTTAAACTGCTCCATGTAATTACGGACGAGACTTACTCCTTCAATGATAACATCATAAATCATCCATTGGTCGCCTTCAAGCAACATAATATAGGAAACGGCAATCGATTGTTGGCCATCATTGAGTTCGGTTTGTACCTCGGCACGTTTTCCCCTGATACGCTCACCTTTAAAGATTACCTTCTGACCGGTGTACTTTTCAAGTTTACCGATGTAAGCGTATTGTAACAGCCGGGTAAAAAGATCGACAAAATCAGCGCGTTCTTCTTTGTTTAATTTACGCCAGGTTCTGCCAAGCACCCTTTTCGACATCTCATTAAAGTCAAAACGTTCACGGGAAACATCAATAAGACGCTTACAGATAATACACTTCGGGTCCTCTTTAAAATCCGCATGTTTTAATATTTTCATAACCTTACGAACAAACGGCTTCATTTGTTCCGTTGGATCAGGCCGTTGGGCGCTATGAGAGACCAAGGGAAGGACCATAAAAAAACAGGCAAGGGTTATCTGGACAAATAGTTTTTTCTTCATTTTTCTTTATCAGTTACGATGTAAAATAACGTTTATTAGCGAAGTTATAGTTAGCCCACAGGGGTAATACAGCGTGAAAAAATTGATGTGAAGATACAGGAGAAAACAACGAATACATGGAATCAGGAATGCTCGTAGAGGTCGGGTTCATTCACTTTCAAGAAACACCCGATGTTCTCTTATTTTTTTTCTATATTGAAAATAACTGTTTCGCAGGGCAACATAGGGATCAAAACTCAACTTTTTCAAATCCTCATATTCGCCAATATGCATGGAAAGATCATTGGTGGTCTTTTCAGCATAAATTCCTGTTTTAACACTCCACTTGTCAATATATGTATAATAAGGAGTCATGGCGAGGCTATCGATAACGGTACCGGTGAAATCCCGCAGGGTAGATGGCCCGAAAAACGGCACGACCAGATAAAAACCATCACCAATTCCCCATACACCAAATGTCTCACCAAGGGTTGCCTCAACCGGTTCAAAGCCGATTTCCCTGTCGGCAAAATCAACAAGACCTCCAACACCGATGGTACTGTTGGCAAGAAATCTGACGAGGGTTGATCCGGCATCAGAAAAACGACCCTGCAGAAGGCAGTTGATAAAAACAACAGGTTCTTCAAGATTGGTGAAAAAATTATCTATGATATGTCGGATATCAAAGGGAACGGCAGCACTGTATCCTTTGGCTATTGGATTAAAAACATAGGTGTAGGCACGATCATTGAGCTGAAAAACCGCCCGGTTAAATGGTTCAATTGGATCCCCTGTTTCCGGGACGGCATCGGTTGTATCCGCATAGAAATCATCACTGAGAAAATCCGTTGAATCGTCTCCGCCTGCGGCATGAAGTAATGGTGGAAAAAGAATGATACATGAAACAGATAGAACAAAAAAATGGTGCAACAATAGTTTAGTGAAGT
>DRLX01000279.1 GCA_011322715.1 Desulfobulbaceae bacterium | reverse complement strand
GCGAGCGGTAATACGCCAATGTGTAATATGCCACACTCTTACTGAGCAAGAGGAGAACCAGCAGAATGGTGGCAAAAACGAAAAAAAGGAGCCTGCTTACCCCTTGTACATGAAGGAGATAGAGAATAAAGACCAGCCCCGCCAGCGTGCCGAGCACCGCCTTGAACACTTTGAGAGCAATATCATGAAATCGTTGCTTGCGGTATGGTTCATAAAAGCCGACCAACCGAAAGGCAAACGAGGCAACAATTACGGCCAGGAAAGTAATCAGATAATAGTTGGGTTTTGTGTCAAGGCCCTTAAGACCGGCAGGAAGCAGATTGCGCTTGACCTGGTATGCCGTAACGAAAGAGACAAAAACAAGAATCAGATCAAGAATCTTATGGAGCCTGGTAAGAATTCGACTATTTTCTCGCAGCATGGATTTTCTGCCTGTATCTAACCTCTCTGCAACTACTGGCTACTGGTCCTTGCGCCCAAGTTATAATCATTTGTCGAACCGATAGGAAAGATCTTTTACCTTCAGGCTATCTGTCGTATCTTCGAGAAGAAGGTTTATTTTGCCATGAAGAATGATATTTTTGCCTTCACGATACCTAAATTCAGCATTAAATCGTCCATGAAATCGAACACGATTTGCCATCCTGGTCCATGAATCAGGAATTATGGTAAAAGCTATTGTATTTACCCTGGCAAACAGTCTTTCATAATCCTTTCGTCGGCTTTGAAAAGGCGCGCCATTTTCTATTGCATCCTGCGTGAAATAGGAGGAAAAAGTCCTGAGGTCCTTATGCTCATAGCTAGCGGTATACGCTTCAAGAAAACTCAAAAGGCGCAATCGTAGCAACTCATCGGCAAGTTCTGCCTGGGTTTTGCCAGCCGTGATTAACGTGGCAGCATCGGATAGGGATCGGGACCGAGGCAGTTGCTTTTCTCTCTTGGCTGACGTGTTGACAAGATCTTCCTTCCGGACCTTTCGGGCCAAGATCTTTCCCGCCTGCATGGGGACTTTGGTGTCTGTCTTTTCGGCTGCCTTGGTCGTGTTGCTTTTCTTGCCAATTCTCTCCCCTGTCTCGTGCAAACTCCTGCCAGGCTTCAGGGTGGAAGTGGAAGCTATCGGTTGAGATGAACCTTTGTTAGGGGTGCTTTCGTTGACTTCTCTGTCCTGAGCATTCTTTATCTTTTGGAAGTCTCTCCCCTGTTCCTCATCGCTCTGCATTTGCACAGAAGCGGAAACGGTCTCCCGGGCAATGCCGCGACCTCTCTCTTGAAAGAAAACACCATTGTTACCACTAACTTTCCTGGCAGCCTCAGGCTGTCGACTTTCCTGGCATTCTGGCCTGCCCGTTGCTGTATTATCTGCAAGTAAAACCTTGTCGACATCATCGGTCGAAACTCTTTCCTTACTGACAATACCAGTTTTCCGTTCTGCCTGCTGAACCCTGCCAGAGGGTGCCACATCTACGTCGGCCTGCAGGTTATCACTCTGTTCTTTCCACGATGTGTTATCCTCTGGCGAAGCAGAGGTATTGTCTTGTTGAACTTTCTGTTCTCTTGGCAATTCACGCTGTGCGGCAAACTGCGACAGCATGACATGTTTCTTATAGATAAAAGGGGCGAGTATGCTAACGACCCCCAGCGCGACCGATAAAGTGCTGACCAGAATAATGTACTTCTTTTTCTGTTCACTGAAGGGATCGCGCTTCTTCCGGTATATCCAGGGCCCGGCACTGCCTCTGTTCTGCCGCTGATCCTGTTTGTTTGCTTCTTTAGCCAGGATGGTTTTATATGCCTGACAGACCGCGATGAACCGCGCAGAATCCCCGCTGCCTGAGCTGGAGCTATCAGGATGATACAGCCTGCTCAAGTGACGGAATGCCTTCTTAACCTCGGCAAGAGTTGCATCAGGCGCCAGTCCAAGTACCGTGTACAGTTCTTCATCCCTGGTATCTTCAGGTCGGAATATCTGCAATAACCGCCTGATCTCTTTGACAACCCTCTCCGGGTCAAGTTTTCGTTGCTGGCACGCATGCCGAAACCAGCCCGGGAAATCATTCTCTCCCTGGAGAGTAGAGAGAAAAATTCGACAGGACCGAAGCATTCCATCGTTATCGGCAACAAACGCAATCAGTTCCTCGGTAGCCGTATTGCCTGCAAGGGTCTTAACAAGCTGCTGGATATCCTGTCGGTTTAGACTCTTCACTATCGCCTGCCCGAAAGTGATTCAACATGAGAAGCTGTGCCTGGATCAATAGATGATTCCGGTTCAAGCTTCAAACTCCTGATCCAGAGATCCCCGCTGATTCTTTTGTCAAAGGAGATACTTGGTCGGCGGCGTAGGCGGACAAGCATTGTTGAACATTCACCAGGAACTTCAAAATGGAGGGCGAAAGGTGTCCATGGCTGATCCGGCGCAACCATTTCCGCCCTCTGGGGTACAGCCTTGCATCGCAGACCGACAACCTCGAAAAAAGGACGCTGGTCTGTTGTTAGGTTCCTGGTACGAATGCTCCCTGTTAACACATATTTTTTCCCTGGTTGCAGAGCGACCACCTGGGAGAAATGCGCAAAATTTATATTCGTTGATCCATCAAACCAGATATGCATAGCTGGTGGTTCATTAACTCCACCAGATCTCTTCTCAATCCGCCAGTACACACCCTGTAACTTGGAGTTTCGCCAACAACGCCAACCAAAGCCACCGTGCAACAATGGCGCGGTAAAATTGCCATTATGGAGCAATGACTGGCTATCAAAAAATTTTTTCCAGATCGCCACCGCCAGCTCCAGCCTGTCATTACGCCGTAATAACTCGATGAAGCGCAATCGTTCCCTGGTATTGATCTC
>DRLX01000278.1 GCA_011322715.1 Desulfobulbaceae bacterium | reverse complement strand
CCCCTTAGTCCTGTACCATGCAGTATGCCGATACAATGTAAGCGTTGTTCTTATTGTGAATAGCATTGCAAAATACGTGCAAGATCTTCAGGTAAATTACAGGTTATTTTTCCATTGAGAATTATTTCGGGGAATATAATTGTCCTTTCAATATATCTTTGACCAGGATAAATTCCGATTCGATGGCCGCCACAGTATCCGATGCATGGACAATATTATTTTCTCTGCAGCTCATCTCAAGTTTCCTGCAAAGTTCCGAAAGTTTCAAGGCTCCGACCGCAGCGCTGCTTGATTTGAGGCTATGGGCCGCGTTTTGTAATTCTTCCCGGTTCGTTGGGGTAACAGCTTCCTGCAGTTGAACAAGAAGGGGTTGCGAGCTTGAAAGGTAGGTTAGAATAACTTTCTTCCGGATATCAGGTTTCCCTTCCACCTGTAGATCGCTGAATACCTGCAGCATACTTGGATCAATTGACGGAAAAATTTGCTCATCTTCTTCGGTCAACTGTTTCTGTGGATTCCGCTGCGGTTCGAAGGGTACATTGTCTGTTGCCTGGATGGATTCACCATGGACGGATTTTGATTGTTTTTCGCGGGACCAGCGGGAGAGGACTTTCATAATATCATCATGTTTGAATGGTTTTCTGATATAATCGTCCATGCCTGCGGAAAGACATTTTTCCCTGTCCCCTTCCAGGGCATTGGCTGTTAAAGCAATGATGGGAATATGATGTCCCAGGCCCTCTTCTTTTTCTCTACGGCGAATCTCGGCAGTGGCTTGATACCCGTCCAGCACCGGCATCTGGCAGTCCATTAAAATAAGGTGGTAGGATTTTTCAGTCACCGCATCAACCGCCTCTTGACCGTTTTCGACAATTGTTACCGTGCAGGCGTTTTTTTCAAGCATGCCGGAAATAACTTCTTGATTGGTTGGATTATCCTCCGCCACGAGAACATGCAGCGCTGATGGATTTCTTTTTTCTGCGCTGATGAGGTCGGCTGTGACGGAATCAGGCTGGTTTGTTTTCTCTTTCACCTCCGGGGCCACCGCAAGCGGCAGGGTGAAAAAGAAACGAGATCCCCTTCCCGGTTCACTGTCACACTTTAAAACACCACCCATGGCTGCAACAAGTTCACTGGAAATGGCCAGCCCAAGCCCTGTTCCTCCATATTTCCTGGTTGTAGAACCATCGGCCTGTGAAAAAGGTTTGAAAAGCTGTGCCTGTACCTCCGGGCTGATACCTATCCCTGTGTCATCAACCGATATCAGTAGCGTGGCGTGGTCGCTGTTTTCTTCAATCGTAACAACACGAATGGTAACTTTTCCTTTTTCCGTAAACTTGATCGCATTGGCAACAAGGTTTGTAAGAACCTGCCGTATGCGGGTTGGATCACCTTTCAGGTGCAGGCAGGTTTCCTCCGGGATAAGTACGGAGAGTGTCAGGCCCTTTGTATGGGCACTTGCGCTAAGCATCCGTGCAACATCTTTAATAAGAACGCCTAAGTCGAAGGGAATGGATTCAAGCTCAAGTTTACCGGCCTCGATTTTTGAAAAATCAAGTATATTGTTTATGATTGATAAAAGTAATTCCCCTGATCCATGAATAGTTTCCGTATATTTTTGTTGTTCTGTAGAAAGATCAGTTCCCTGCAACAGTTCAGTCATGCCGAGCACCCCATTCATCGGCGTGCGGATTTCGTGACTCATGTTAGCCAGAAAATCGCTTTTTGCCCTGTTGGCAATGGTTTCACGTTCAATAGCCGATTCAAGTTGGGTAATTAATTCCTCATTAGTGAAATGGACCGTTAAATTCTTGACCAGGGATTCATGTTGCTGTTTGCCAAGCCAGAGCATAAATAACAAAAAGAGAACAATGATAAACGAAAATTGCATGGAAAAGGGATTGGTGGAACCAAACATATTATATGAAATTGCAAGTGGAAAAGGTGCACTGTATAAAATGTGAGCAAGCCTGTTGGGGGCAAGCACCGTCACGGCAACAAAAAGTACTCCTACCATGATGAGAATAATGAAACTCTGAGAGTAGACGCTGGCAAAGACTTTAGGTAAAAAGGCCAGCAGGCTCCAGGCAACACCGAACATTGCCGTTGCGGCAATATATAGTTGCGCAATTTTTTTTCTGGAATTTAACGATTGTCCCTTTTTTGTGAACAGACGGCAAAGGAAAAATCGGAAGCCTGCCAGAATAACGATTAACAAGAGCCATAAAAGTAAAGGCGTGTCCGGGATAACGGAACGCAGCAAATAAAAAATTGCAAAACCGGTAATAATAATAAAAAGATTGGGCTGTACAGCATTGGCAAGAAGAAGGTTTGTTAATTCCCGTTCAACTTTCTCGTTGATTACTTTTGGGGCAATATGGAGGGTTCTGTTGTTCATAACATGTCAAAATTATAGTAAATGGATAAAAAATCCATGCCTGTTCATTTGGGCGTGTTTTCGTGGCGATGTAAACTGGTATTATGTAAGCGAATGATAGGGGAAATATTTTTCAATAGCAAATTTTGATTGCCTGGAATGTCGATTCCAGCCGCTATCGGAACTGTTCGACTTGGGTGGGCAAGCTTAGGGTCACGGAAAAAAGATCTTTTTCGTGTCCAAGGAGTTGGTTACAAAGTATTTTGGTTATCGGGTCAATTTTCTGCGTCGATAGTGAAATAAAAAACGTTACAGTTTGAAAATGCCATTTTTTTCACAGTTCTTGTAATGTGCAATTGTTTTCGGATAATCAATATGGTGAAGAATCGTAAAGGATAGGGGGCGATCAGTGGAAAAGTATACTGTAGAAAAACTCATGGTTTCTCTGTCGGAATACGCGACGGTTCGGGTGGGTTCCACACTGTATGAAGCGATATTTGCCCTGGAAAAGGCACAGGAAGAGTTTGACCAGGCCAAATATAAGCACCGGGGCATGCTGATTCTCAATGATAAGGGGCGGGTAATCGGTAAATTGAACCATCTCGATGCGCTCCAGGCCCTTGAGCCTGAGACTGAGGATGATGTTGAAACAACGCTTTTCTATTACGGATTCAGTAAAGATTTTGTCCGGGACATCAGCAGAAGGCGACGTATGGAAGGGGCACCTCTTGCAAATCTTCGTCAAAAGGCGGTGACGCTTAAGGTGG
>DRLX01000277.1 GCA_011322715.1 Desulfobulbaceae bacterium | reverse complement strand
TTGGCTATTGCGATACCGGCATGCTCCCCTGGCTGCTGGTCTGCCGGCTGATGAGTATACAAAACAGTCCCCTGTCAGCCATGGTTAACGACCGCATGGCAGCTTATCCGGTCAGCGGGGAAATCAATTCCAGGGTCAAGGACCCTGATGCCGTTATCCGGGCCGTCGAACAACAATATAAAGACGGGGAAAAGGATTACACCGACGGCCTTTCTGTGGAGTTTCCCCTGTATCGTTTCAATCTCCGCAAGTCAAACACCGAGCCTGTACTGCGCCTGAATGTAGAAACACGGGCCGACCCACAGCTGTTACGAAAAAAAACAAAAGAGCTGCTCGCCATTATCCGGGACAGCAGTGACAAAGATAAATAATTTCATAAAGTTACCAAAAACATCTCCCAGGCAACCATGACCATCCAACCCGTTATTTTAGCCGGTGGCACCGGCTCCCGACTCTGGCCCCTTTCCCGGGAAATGTACCCGAAACAAGTCATAAATCTTACCGGTGACAAATCCCTGTTGCAGACCACTCTGCAACGGGTACATGATTTGCCCGATATCCTGCCGCCGATTATCGTAGTGGGCGAGGAACACCGTTTTCTCACCAAGTCCCAACTGGAAGAGCTGGGGATCTTTTCCAGTTATCATATCCTGCTGGAACCCCTGGGACGCAATACCGCGCCCGCCATTTGCGGGGCCGCGCTTTTTGCCCGCAGGCAGACAAAAGATGATCCCGTCCTGCTGGTCCTGCCGGCTGATCATTTAATCACCAAAAACAACGCCTTTACCTTGGCTGTTGCCCGCGCGGCCGAGCTGGCGCAACAGGGCAACCTGACTACCTTCGGCATTGTTCCTGATCATCCGGAAACCGGCTATGGGTATATTGCCAGGGGCGAAGGTGACAAAGTTTCCTCCTTTGTCGAGAAACCGGACCGGGCCACGGCTGAAGAATACCTGGCCCAAGGAACATATTTCTGGAATTCCGGCATGTTTTCCTTTCCGACATCACTTTTACTTGAAGAGATGAACAGGTATTGCCCGAACATTGTCGGAGCCATGGAACAGGCTGTGGATCAAGGCAGTGTTGACGGTGTTTTTTTTCGTTTTGACAAACAAGCCATGGCCGAAAGTCCTTCCGACTCCATCGACTATGCCCTTATGGAAAAAACCGACCGGGCCGCCATGGTGGAGGCTGACATCGGCTGGAGTGATATCGGCTCGTGGAAGGCCCTGTGGCAGGTATCGACAAAAGATGAGCGCGGTAATGTTACCTGCGGTGATGTCATGCTTGAGGATGTCGACAACTCATTGATCAGGTCTGAGGATACGCTGGTTGCCGCCCTCGGTCTTCAGGATACCATCGTGGTGGAGACTGCGGATGCCGTTTTGGTGGCGCCTATGGATCGTTCCCAGGACGTTAAAACCATCGTCAACCGATTAAAGGAAGAACAACGACAGGAATTTCGCTACCACAGGACCGTCTATCGGCCCTGGGGAAGCTACACGACCCTGGAGATGCACGGCAGATTTCAGATCAAAAGAATTACGGTCAATCCGGGGGCAAAACTTTCCCTGCAGATGCACCATCACCGGCACGAACACTGGGTTGTCGTTTCAGGGACGGCGCAGGTGGTCAACGGTGAACAGACTATTCTGCTGCACGAAAATGAATCAACTTATATTTCCGCCGGAACAAACCACCGGCTGGAGAATCCAGGGGTTATTCCGCTTGAGTTGATCGAGGTACAGGTGGGGTCTTATCTCGGGGAGGATGACATCGTCCGTTTTGACGATGTCTATGGCCGAAAGGAATAAATTGACGGCTGAATTATGAGAGCAAATATGCCTGCGTTATAATTGATCTACGCCCGCCTTGGGCGTTTCCTGGTATCGGCTGTGGAATGCCTCGGTATAGTGCTCAAGAATTTTCCTGTCGGTTTCCGACACATGAAAAAATTCTATCCCATTCTGATGCATGCCGGCGGAATAGGTGGCATAAACGATACGGCCCATAATATCAACAAGGTTATCCTCAAGACCGAGAGTAATCATGACCTGCCGGCCAACAGGCAGGGGAATATGTGTTTCCATCAAGATACCGCCTCTGCTGACGTTTAAGGTCCGTCCCATGGCATACTCTCCCTGCCTCCCCTGGGCATCAACGACAAGATAATCAAGGAGATTGAGGGCTTCCGGCCTGATAAAACGTCTTCGTTCCGTTGTCATTCCTTTCCCGTCTGAGAGCATTTGCCTTTCCAGTCTTGTCTTATCGGTAAAATTTTAAACCTAACGTCGGGGTTGGACAAGGTAAGCGAACCCGAAGTCTCCGCTGCGTTTACCTTATCTGCAAGACTCCGAAATACAATTTTTCAAGGTCGCCAAATATGTTCCTTTCCCTGTGTAATGGTACATGCTCAGGCACCCCTTGTCAAATATCCTCCCCTTGCGCACAGTATCTTTCCCTAAAAATATAATATACATTTTTGTTAAAAAAATTTAAAAAAATAACAGTATT
>DRLX01000276.1 GCA_011322715.1 Desulfobulbaceae bacterium | reverse complement strand
GGCGTAATTACTCCATTTCCATCGATAATCATCTGTTGTTCGAATTAGAACCGGAGAATTCATTCCAGCCCCGCTTTCATGTCAAGATCTCTGATGTGCATTTTTCACTGGTAACTTGCCTGAAAATTGAACATAATGCATTTTTCGTGCGCAGGCCGTTTCGCGCCGTATTATCGTTCCTCCATGGAGTTTGTATATTATGTTGAGATTTTTACGAAATAGAGCCCAATCAACGTTGATTCAGGGGTTGGTTCTTTTAATTGCGGTGGTCTTTGTTTTCTGGGGTGTCGGCAGCAGCATGAGGGGAAATCGGAACTCCATTGCCGTTGTCAATGGACAGGAGATTTCCATTCAGGCGTATCAGCGGGCCTATGATCAGGCCGTTGAGAAATATCGCCGCCAATTTAACGGCCAGGTTCCCCCGGGGTTTTTTGATAAAATTAATTTAAAAGGCCGGGTTGTCGGCCAGTTGGTTCAGGAAGAACTGCTGCGGCAGGGAGCTGCTGCCATGGGGCTGAAAGTCAGCAAGGAAACCATACAGCACCAAATTGAAAAAATGGCTGCCTTTCAGAAGGATGGTCATTTTGATCTTGATCGATATAAAAAAATTCTTGCCCGCAACCGGTTGACCCCCACTTCCTTTGAAGGCAGCCTGCTCAATGATGCATTGACAAAACGTGTTGTCCAAGCAGTCGGTTCTTTTGCGGTATTGCCTGAAAGCGAATTGAATACATGGATTGCTTTTGCCGATGAAGAGATCAAGCTTGCGGTCAAAGAAGTGAAAAGCGCTGATTTTGAAGACAAGGTGGAGGTCAAGGATGCCGAACTTGCCGCCTGGTATGAGCAGCATAAGCAAACATATACCACCGAACCGAAAATACGGGTGCAGTATCTCCTCTTTGATGCCGACAAGGCCATCAAACAGGTACAGGTGAGTGATGACGAGCTGAAAGCCCGATATGAGAAGGAAAAGGATGCCTATCGAACCCCTGAACAACGCCATGCCCGTCATATTCTGATTAAAGTAGACCAGCAGGCGGACGAGCAGACGGTTGCCGCGAAGAAAAAAGAGGCCCGGAAGATTCTGGCCCTTGCCAAGGCAGGCAAAGATTTTTCGGCCCTTGCCAAAAAATATTCTGAGGGGCCGACCGGCAAAAACGGCGGAGATCTTGGGTTCTTTCCTCGTGGCAGGATGGTTAAACCCTTTGACGATGCTGTCTTTTCTCTGCATCCTGGTGAAATCAGCGGTCTGGTACGCTCTCCCTTTGGTTTTCATATCATCAAGCTGGAGGAAATTCGTCCGGCGATGACCCGTTCTTTTGCCGATGTCAAGGATGAACTGGCTGAGAAAGTGGAAGAGGAAGAGGCAAAGGCCCTGGCCTTTAAAGAGGCCTCCTCCGCCTATGAGGGCATCATGAGAGCGGGTAGTCTGGAGAAATATGGCAAGCAGAAGGGAGTGCAAGTCGTTCAGACGAATTTTTTCTCCCGTTCCAATCTTTCCGGCGGCATTGTGTCGGATCCTGCCTTTGTTAAGGAGGCCTTTTCCTTGGGCAAGGGTGAGCTCAGCTCCCTGGTAGAGGTCAAGAATGGATATGCGATTTTGTTTGTTGAAGATGTTAAACCGCCTGTTGTGCCTCCTCTTGCCGATGTGCGAAAGCGGGTTATCAGTGATTATCGGAAGGAAAAAGCGGTTGTTTTCGCGCAAAAAACGGCGGACAAGCTGCTTGCGCAGGCAAAAAAAGAGGGAAAACTTATCGGCAAGGATGTTCATCAGACGGGTTTTATCAAACGTGGTACGCTACAGGCGGAAAATGTGCCCGGCGAGATTATCAAAGATGCCTTTTCCCTGTCTCCGAAAGTTATGTTCCCGGAGCATCCGCTCAAGGTAGGCGACAACTATTATATGTATCAGATCATGGAACGCCGGCAAGACAGTAAGGGCGTGGATGCAAAAACAAAGGAACAGCTCCGCAAACAGTTACTTGCCGACCAGCGGACCCGGTTGCTTATGGATTGGCTGGCTGATCTGCAGAAAAAGGCGGAGATATGGACCAATGATGCAATTCTCAAGTAAACAATAATCCACATGGCCGGGTTGTCGGTTTTCCATATGAGCAGGCCCCTTGCAGCGCAGGGGGCCTTTTTATTGCCCTGAATTTGAAGCGAAATTCGGCGTATTGTTGGATAATTCTTTTTTCCGTTGCCCCTGTTTTTATTTACCGCTGTTTTTTGGATGAACTTCTATGAATGTACCTGCCGACCTGAAACACGATTTTTCTGAACTTGAACCGTTCGATCGCTATCTGCTGCAATGTGTCTCCATTATCTACGAACCGGTTTCGGTTGCATTTCTGACTAAATGCATCGGCCTTGCCGGGCGGTATCAGGTCAGCCGGGCCGAGATAAAGGAGAATATTGATCACCTGCGCAAAGCAGGTTTTTTAAATCTGCATAATCAGTGTGTGCCTGAATTATCCGAATACCTGGTCCGGCAGAGTGAGCAGGAGGGTTGGTTTGCCGAGTTTGCGAGACTGGTTGAAAAAGAAGCACCTGTTTCCTATATGTACGGAAAATGGACAACCAGGTGCTGGCGGGCCATGCGCCAGTTTCGTATCGGCGTCTATACTGGTGATTTTGATAAGATTGATGAGAGTGGACAATTTCTTGCCCAGCATTGCGGCAGCCGTCTGGAAATGGAATCTCCGGCCGTTCAAATTGTTACCAATCCCTTTGATGCCAAGTGGTTTGGAGGGTTGCCCGGCTCAATGCAGTTTCTCCTGCTCGATCAGATTTTTCGTTATTCCATGGAGCGGCTTGTTCACTTTCCCGAGGTCCTCAATTATCTTGAAGATGATACGGCACTTACAATTTCCGCGATTGAGCAGGTCCCTTTTCATCGTATGCTGGCCGGATATTACCTGCTTCAGGGCCGGTTTGATGCATTGCAGACCCTTGTCGACCGGCATGGTGACTCTTTTCTCGGGTCGGGATTTTCCGGTACGGTCTCCTTCCTGTTGGGCGACACCGAGGCCGGGCTGACCTCTTTTGAGGAAGATCTAGAACGTTTGAATCAATATGCCGGCCAAGGTGGAACTTTTTTTTTCGGTCTGACCGGTATATTCTGTATTCTTGCCCTCCTTTCGCGGGGACAGGAGGGCGACCAGCGGGCGGTAATCGGTGCCACTACCATTGTCCTGGCCTCCTGCAAGGGTTGTCCTGAAGAGCTCCCCTTTCGCTTTCTGGATGCCTATGCCCGTTCCGTTGAGGATAATCTTCCCGATATGCTTGCCCTTTCCGAGCAGTTAAAGGCTGAGGAGCGCAGTCTTTCCACACTTATTTCCATCCTCTGTCTGCACTGGATAGGGGTTGAGATCCCGCCCGACCTGCAGAAGGCACTGAATGCGCTCTATGTTCAGGCAAGGGAGAACGGTTTCCTCTGGCTTGCCATGGAGGCGGCGGAACTGCTGGCTACAATTGATCCGCAACGGATGGAGGACAGGGCCTGGGCCGAGAAAATGCGTGCAGAGCTCGGCTGCGTAACGATTGTTCATATTGTTTCCCCGGACGAGTCATGGAAGCAGAGTCTGCAGGAACTGATCAAGGTGACGCGGGCGGCCAAAGGGCAGGAGCAGACCACCAGGCTTTCATGGTTTGTCCGTTTTGCCGACAATTCGCTGCTTCTCACGCCCAAAGAGCAGAAAAGAAAGGCCACCGGTCAGTGGAGCAAGGGACGGACCATCGGATTAAATAGACTGGCGGAGACAGATGAGTTTGCCTATCTTTCCGACCAGGACAGGGAAATCTGCGCCGCCCTTGAGCCG
>DRLX01000275.1 GCA_011322715.1 Desulfobulbaceae bacterium | reverse complement strand
GGATGCTTTCTCCAACCACCAGGCTGAGGATGAGCAGAGAGAAAAACGGTGTGATATAAATCAGGTTGCCGATGCGGGCGGCTGAAGTGGTCAGTTGCAGGGCCGTGAGCCAGAGAGTAAAGGTGATGCTCATTTCAAAAAGACTAACATAAGTCAGCGGCAGCCAGGCGCCGGCGGGGGGAATCTCGATCCCGCCGATCATCAGTCCATAAAGGGTGGTAAACAGAAGGCCGAAGCAGAAGCCGATAAATAGTTTAACCACCGGCTCCAGGCCGTCCCTGGCATTGAACAACCAGTAGAGCGCCCAGATCAGGGTAGAACCGATAGCCAGCACAACGCCGAGGGTACTGACGTCACCAAGGCTGGTGAATTCTCCCTTGGTGGCAATAATAATAGCGCCGATGAAGCTGATGACCACGGCCAAGAGTTGGCTTTTACTTAATTTCTGTCCAAGAATTGGTGCTGAGAGCAGGGTAAGCACCAGCGGCCAGCCGTAGTTGAGGCTCATGGCGATCTGGCCGGGTAACACGGCATAGGCCTTAAACAGCACCACGTAATAGAGAAAAGGATTAAGAAAACCGAGCAGGGCTGCCTTGATTAGAACCTTTGGTTTACTGTGTATCAGGCGGTCCAGTTTACCCTGGCTGCAGAGGATGATAAAAAGTGAGAAACAGGAAAACAGGGTGGCGTACAGCAACAGGGTGTAAGGGGACACAAAGCGCAGGGCGATTTTAAAGGCAGAGGCCGCCGTTGCCCAGAAGGTGATGACAAAAAATGTCAGAATGTAGGCTTTTGTCTGGTTGCGCATGGTGTCGGCCCCTTCCTGTTGCGGGCATTTTCTCTGAGAAATAACCTGGTTCCGATCCCCTTCTCCTACCATTTTCATCGCTGTTTTTCCATTTTCATTTTCGTTTTGCTTTTTTGTGGTTGCGTTTTCCTGTTCCGGTTATGAGGGGAAAAGTTCTTGACTCCGGTTGAAATTCTGGTAAGCAACCATGGGTTGTCCTGGAGGCGGCCCATGATGTTCTGTAGGACTCTTTTGTTTGATGGCGTCGTAAAAACTTCGATCTACGGCGTCGTGTGTCCTGTGGCGATTCTTAACATACTACATGTATAGTCAAGACCCGCCACAGAACACTACTCCTTGTATATCTGTGTTTTTACTTAACCATCTTTAACTAAGAGTCAGACTTTTTACGAGTTCATCTTGTTTTATTTCACACAAACTGGAGGCAGTAATGATGACAAAGATACAGGCGATAGCCGTTGGTGCCCTTGCAGGCCTGCTGATGTTGGGGCAGGGCTGGGCCGCAGATGTAAAGATCGGTATTATGGTCCCGACCACCGGGTCTGAGGCCACAGCAGGCAAAGACATGGAAAACGCCATTAAGCTCGCCGTCGATGAGATAAACAAAAGCGGTGGAGTATTGGGCAAGAATATTATCACCATCCCCGGTGATGACGGCTGTGATCCCCAGATGGCAACGGCCGCCGCCTCTAAACTGGTCTCCAATGATGTGGTCGGTGTGGTCGGCGGCTACTGTTCCGGCGCTACCCTGCCGACGCTGAAAATTTATGGTGATGCCGGTATTCCCTTTGTTGTTGCCGCCGCCAACTCCACCAAGCTGATTGATGCCAATCCCGGCACCGCTTTTCAGATCAATTCAACCGGTTTTGATCAGGTCAATTCCGCCGTTGCCCTTTTTAAGGCAAAAGGTGTAAAAAAACTGGCCATCGTTCACCAGGGTGACGGTTATTCCGAGGACCTGGCCCGGCTGACCAGGGACAAATGGACAGGGATGGGCAATCAGGTTGTTGCTTATGCCGTTGTCAACAAGGGAGAACAGGACCAATCCTCCCTGGTGACGCAGATTAAATCCAAGGCCCCGGATGCCGTGTTCTGGACTGCCTATTACTCGGACGGAGCGCTTTTAATCAAACAGCTGCGGCAGGCAGGATATCATAAACTGATAGCCGTTGGTGATGGTTCCAATTCACCAAAACTGCTTGAAATCGCCGGGAAGGCTGCTGAAGGCGTCTATTGCTTTTCCAATCCCACCGCTGATTACCTGCCGGCGGCCGGAGATTTCGTAAAAAACTATAAGGCCCGTTATCATCAGGCCCCGGATGCCTATGGGCCTCTTGCCTATGACGGTATGAAACTGATGGCCGACGCCATCACCCGTGCCGGATCCACCGACAAGGCAGCCATTGTCAAAGCCTTGAAGGAAACCAAGGATTTTAATGGTATTACCGGCGCTATTTCCTTTACCGACAAGAACACCCTGGCCAAATCAAACTTTGTTGTTCTGGTTGCCAGGGGCGGTAAATGGATGCTGAATAAATAAGATAATTCTGTCGAAAAATATTCACGTCACACCGCCCGGCTGCGGTGTGGCGTGCCGCCCGCTCCTTTTCCCCAAAACCCTATGTCGACTTCGGATATTATTCTGCAGCAACTGGCCAACGGATTGATCCTTGGATCTTTTTACGCCCTGGTTGCCCTCGGCTACACCATGGTCTACGGTATCATCAAGCTGCTCAACTTTGCCCATGGTGATCTGTATATGGTGGGTGGTTTTGTCGGCTTTCTCGTCCTGTCGCTTGTCAGCGGTTTGATGGGCTCAAGCTGGGCCGGAATCCTCTGCTCCATGGTCTTCAGCATGCTGGCGGTCGGGCTGCTCGGAGTTATTATCCAGCGTATTGCCTATGTGCCCATGCTGCAGGCACCCAGACTCTCCATCCTGATCACCGCCCTTGCTGTTTCCATGGTCCTTTCCAATGGCGTAATGGCCATCACCGATGGTGAATACCTGGCCTTCAATACGGATCTGGGTTATGAGGGTCTGGATCTCGGTAACGTGTTTATTTCTTATACCCAGCTGGTACTGGTGGTCTCTGCAGCCCTGCTGATGATCATTCTCTATCTCTTTGTTCACAAAACCCTGTACGGTAAGGCGATGCGCGCCATTGCCATTGATCAGGATGCCTGCAGATTGATGGGGATCAACGTCAACCGGATCATCGCGCTTACCTTTTTTATCGGCTCTTCACTGGCTGCGGCCGCCGGGGTCATGGCCGGGGTCTATTATGGGTCGCTCCATTTTTTCATGGGCTTTGTTATTGGTCTTAAGGCCTTTACCGCTGCCGTAATCGGCGGCATTGGTTCTATCCCCGGCGCCATGCTGGGGGGGCTGGTTTTAGGGCTGCTGGAGGCTTTCGGCACACAGATTCCCTTTGTCGGCTCCGAATGGAAGGATGTTTTTTCTTTTGGTCTGCTCATCCTGCTGCTTATCTTCAAGCCCACGGGTCTGCTCGGCAAGACTGAAATTGAGAGGATGTAGGATGGCGGGCTCTTCACCATTGACCTCTGTTTCCGACTGGTTACGTCCCCAGCAAAACCGAATGATTGTCCTTATGGGATTGGCAGGCGTCGCCATGCTGATCCCGCTTGTGGCCAATAACTATGTGCTCGAAGTACTGACCAATGCCTGGTTTTACGCTATTCTCTGTCTGGGGCTGAATATTGTTGTCGGCTATGCCGGGCTTCTTGATCTTGGCTATGCGGCATTTTTTGCCGTGGGCGCCTATACCACCGGTATTCTGACCTCAAAATTCGGCGTCAATTTCTGGCTGACTATTCCTGTAGCCGTCAGTTGTTCCATGCTGGCCGGACTCATCATCGGTGGGCCGACGCTGCGGCTGCGCAGTGATTATCTAGCCATCGTCACCCTGGGATTTGGTGAGATTGTACGCATTATCGCCAGAAATTTGGAGATTACCGGCGGTGCTTCCGGACTGATCGGTATTGACCGGCCATCCATATTCGGTCTTGAG